>NZ_DAOKYH010000003.1:13368-308766 GCF_035323175.1 Dysgonomonas sp.
TTGTTATTTTTGAAATAACTATGACTATACGAAAACCAAATATTACTGTACTTCTGGTTGGCATCTTTTTAATGTCAATGTTCGCTATATCATTTTACCTTCGTCCTTCGGGGTTTGCAACCTCGAAGCTTTATTACTAGGATTTTAAATCCGGATAAGACCGTCCTTTCGGATTGCAAATCCGAAAGGACGGTGGTGTCGTATAGGTAGGGGCAGTGGCTCGTCCCTGCCCGTTTATATAGGGGCGACCACAAGGGCTCGCCCCTACTCCTTTAATATCCATCTGAGAACAAAAGAAATCGTATACAAACTCTATTAGAGCATTATATAACAGCCGATTAGTTACTTGAACTATAAAATACTACTTCGTCTTCGAAAGGGATAGCAAAGCCAAGGCGCAAACGTCCGTCGATGAAAATCTTATTATCGTTTGGAGCAGCAAACTGCCCTAAACGGATTTCCTCCAAGTCGCGAACGAGGTCTGTACCTACAAGGAAGTTTTTAGAATCGGCGGCTATCATATCGTTATCATCAAGGCCTTTCACAGGAACAATCTCCACGCCCATATAGCGCACCGTGTCTCCCTCTACCGCAAAGTTTGGACTAACCACTACATTGTCGCCCCAGATACCTCCCAACGCCATTTTGACCTTCATATATGCCGAGTACGAAACGTAGATGTTCAGCGAGTCGTTTTCCAAGCCCATCGCCATTACATCTTCGGGGATGGAAGCGAATACCTTTTCTACTTCTGCCAGTACATTTGCCTTTGTAAGCGATACGCCCGTTAGCTTAATGGCTTGTGTGCTGTCGGTCAATACTTTTACAGCTCCGTCGAAGTCGTTTGCATCTGCCGAGCTGTCGCCTTTGAATATCTTGGTTTCGATCTCGCTGCTAAGTTCCGAAGCAAGGATTGTCATTGTTGCCTCTTCGAGGGTGGCGGGCAATTCCTGATTTTTGGCTCCCGGACTAAGCATCCATACGGTGCGTTTGCGCTCGAGGTCGTCGATGCACTGCTCGAGGTTGATTTTGTAGGTTTTTACTTTCAGTTCTTTTTCGCTTAGTTTGGCGATCTGGTTTGGTGTCCACGAGCAATCGCGTGAATCTGCCTGAAGGATATTCCCTTCGAGGTCGATTAGGTTGAGTTGTGTAGTGTCTTTCACCCCGATCACAGGTGTGATTTTTCCTTTTTCGATCAGCTTTCCGCCGAAGATGGCTTTTGTAAACCAATCCATGTTAGACGACGGTTGATAAGTAAGTGATGAAATGTCGTAAATGTTTGCCATAATTTTATTCAATTTTTTAATGTGAGAATATGCCGATGTGCCAATCATATTCAATATGTATTCGGATTAGCATACTGGCATATTGATTATTTTCTTCTGTTGATAGTTTGGTTAAGAGCCGCTGCCATGCGCTCGGCTGTGCTCATCTCGGCAGGAGACTTGCCTGTGCCCGAAAGCTGTACGGCAGGATATGCCGAAGGTGTCTTGCGGCGCATTTCTTCGACCTGTGTTTTGGTATCTTCGAGCATTCCGTTTGCTTCGTCGAGGGCTTGCAGGAGTTGTTCGATGGTAGCCTGCATTTCGGCAATCTTGGCTTTGAGGGCTTCTGCCGTTTTTCCGTCAAACTCGGACAGCCATACTCCTCTTTTCTTGCTTCGCAAAGCTTGTTTGGCTTTGGCATCTTCGGGGTTGGTTTTATCGTCCGAAGGCTCTCGTGTTTCCACAAATTGTCCGTTCTCGTCTACTACCAGCAGGTTTCCGTTTGACAGGTTGTGTTCTCCCGCCGCCATCTGCTCGCCATCGAGCGTCACAAATCCATCGGCATCCACATACGCCTCTTTGCCGTCGGCAAGAACAAAGACCACATAGGCCGTGCCGCTGGCAGTCGTGTCTGCTTTTTCTACGGCATCGATGTCGAGCAACATGTTTGCAATGCGCCCAAGCAATGTCTGTTTCACTTTTTTCTTTTTGTTATTCATACTTTTGTTATTTATGCGGGATAGGGAAACTTGCTGAGAGAAAAAGCCTTCGAGGGAAAATCCCTTTACATGCCCGCTCATCACTTCCTTTTCCCAATAGTTTTTGTCTCCTATCTTGTAGCTGCACATGAGTGTACCTTTTGGCAGGTCGCTAAATCCGAGTGCTTTCGATTTGTCGTTTTCGGGGTCTTCTACTATCCACAGTTCGGTGAGGTAGTTGCCTGTGAGGGGCGACCGGTGCTGATGGGTGGTGCTATGCAGGGCAACACCTGTTTTCATCATCTTGCGGGCAATTTTCTCTACCTGCTCCTCCGAAAAGCGGATGTAATAGTCACCCGTTTGGGGCGAATGGCGGTAGATGAGTTGCCCCGGTTTGAGCACAACGCCTGTGAGCACTTGCTTTGCGGTATCTCGGCTAAGGTGTAGTTCCTGTTGTCTGTCGAGAGCGATAAAATCGACTTGGTTTGCCGGAAAGTCAACAAACGAAATGGCATAGATGCCCGTCAGGTCGTCGGCACTTTCGTCGATCATGCAATCGTAAATCGGTGTATTCATTTTGTTGTAAATTGTGGGTTCGTACTATGAGATAATTTTGAAAAAATAAAATGCAAATAAGTGGGGAAGGTTTATGTAACCTGCGCCATTATTTCGGATTTGAAATCGGGATAGTATGAGCTTCGGGGTTGCAATTAGCAATCAACGGAGTGTAACGTAGTTAACCCCCGAAGGATGCAGGGAATAAACAGGGGATTACAAATCCCCTGTGACGAAAATCCCCTGTGACAAAGATGTAGGGGCAGTGGCTTGTCCGTGCCCCTTTATATACAGGCGACCACAAGGGATCGCCCCTACTCGCCAAAGGACGAGAAAGGAAAAGGACGGAAAAGAGAAGATAAATAAAACAGGGATAATACTAAAAGATAAAAACACCTCATTTTTGAAAAATAGGTGCAAAAAGCAGCAGGCTTTTTCTTTTACTGTTTTCTTTTATAGTTTATGTTTTGTTTATGTTTATATATAAGGCTTACGGTTATGCTTTATATTTTGCAGGAGGGTTTGCTTGGGGTTATACGCTCTTGTATGGGGAATGTTTTGCTTGAGTTTTTAGGGTAAAGAGAGGGGATAGAAATGTATTCGTCTTTCGGGGTTTGCAACCCCGAAGCCTTATTGTAAGGATTTGTAATCCGAAAGAACGAAGGATGAAAAGAAGCAAAACAGGGGATTACAAATCCCCTGTGACGAAAGGTTATGCAATAAAAATTGTCTAAACAATCAACTTGTGTTTTATTTTAAGAAATAAATTAGCCTATTTAACAAATATATTTTAACTTTAAACGACAAAAATCTAAACCTCAAATATTATGAAAGCTAAACACTTGAAACGAGCAATTCTTATTTCCTTCCTTTTGGTAATGATAGGCTGTACGGACGACAATACAATTATTCCCCCAAAAGTAGAAAACAAAACATTAGCTGTCGCCGATACTGTATGCCTGATGTTTAAGTCGATGAATGGCAGTAGCGAAGGAGGAATAGAGGGTATAGAGACAAGTAAGTACCGCCAAGTGCATAATAGCCGGATGAACGGAGGTATGCTCAACTTTGGCGAAGTGGTAAGAGATTCGTATATCATCTTTATTGAAGGAACAGACAGTGTAAAAATAAATGGATTTATAGGTTGTGCTTATATAACTCCTTTGGGCTGGGGAGACCAAAGATCATACACTGTTATAAAGGGTTTGAATGCGGTTTGTAAATATAAGTTTGAGGGTAATGCTTTAAGGATTCAATATGAGCCCTACACCGACAGCTGGATAACTTTAGGCTATGGCAACAAAGAAAAGATAGAGGTATATATTGAAAATAAGCATCTCTACGTAGAAGCTATGTACAAAGAAGGAGACTATATCAGTCCTGAAGCGGAAGATCTCTATTTTTGGGAGGCAAAATACTCAACTTTGTTTAGTGTTCCTATAACTATTACTGCCGAACAGGCAAATACTATAATAGAAAGACAGAATTGGCAAGACTTTTTTGATGAGGTTAGTGCCAATTGGTACAACATACCTATAGGGCAATATTATGCCGAGACTTTCAAGAGTGCAAAAGACTTGAAACATAAGTTTCAGGGAGCAAGCTGGTCTATTCACAAAATGACCTATCTGCCGAAAACAACAGTAAACTGAAAATAAACATTAAAAAAACAGGGGATTGCAAATCCCCTGTGACACAACTGTAACGCAAGCCCCCCGAAGAACGGATGAAACACAGTTTTATCCGGCGATAATCAACAAAAGAAAGGCTATATTTGTATTCTTGTATTCTCAAAACGTATTTACAAATATAGAAACCCAATATATTATGAAGAATCTTATACGGTACTGCTTTCCCCTAATCATCCTGCTATTTATCGCATCTTGCAGCGACAACAAAGATGAAGAAACCAAAGGCGTGCCTTTGCAAACAGCAGAAGGGATTTCGAAAGTAGACCTCTCTGACAGAAGCGAATGGAAGCTTATGATTGGTTACATTTATAGCTACAGCACTTCGGCTTCTGATTACAATTTTTCGATAGACAAGAACAAGATAATGGTACTTTCGCCTAAAGACCAACCTTTCTTATTCGACAGAAGTTACAAAGAAGGAGATACAGGCTATGCACCTTTATGGTTGGTATCGAAAGATTATACAACAAGAACGAAGACGTCACCGACTCCTCCCGTCTACCCCAATATAAAAGATCAGAGCACTGCCGAAAAGTTTTTCAATGCAGATGCGTTGTGTTGCAACTATCAAAGTACGGTTAGTCCGCATATCAAAGACTTGGTATTTACGCATGCCAATGCCTTGCTCGAATTTGAAACGGAAGGACTACCCGACAATGCTAAAATTGAAGTATATAACTACGGAAGAATAACACCTTTGAGAGACAGCAACAACACCAATCGCTACAAAGCAATAGCTGTGGCCAATCGTGAATATGGACCAAGCGCAATAACAATTACGATAGATAATAAATCTTATATCGCTTTTATCTCGGAAGGTGCACTGGAAGCTGATACGCACTACACATTTAAGGTGAAACCCGACATGGAAGCCAAAGAATTTGTAATTACAGATCTTACAAAAACTAAGTGGAGCGAACAGTAAAAATTTAGCAACATACATCAACCTTCGTCTTTCGGGTTTGTAACCCCGAAGCCTTATTATAAGGATTTGAAATCCAAATAAAATAACTTTCGGATTATAAATCCAAAAGAACGGAAAACAGGTGATTTCGAATCCCCCTGTGACGGATATTACTGCTTTATATACAAAGCAGAGTATCTGACTTTCATTAAACTAACAAAAAAAGACATGAAAATTAAAGAGTTACATCTGTTGTCAGATAATATTATAGAAACCGAACTATTTTATAACAACGTTTTAAACGTAAAAACAGAGGATAAAAGTCCAAATACTGTATCTTTCAATGTGGGAAGTACTAAAATCATTTTTATCCAAACCAAAACAAATATCAAACCTGTTTATCATTTTGCATTTGACATTCCTAACAATAAATTCGAAGAGGCGTTTGAGTGGATGAAAGCACGAACTCAACTAATACCGGTCATAGATGAAAATAATTTCGTTTCAAAATTCGACTTGTGGAATGCAAAATCATTCTACTTCTATGATAACAATCTAAATTTACTCGAGTTGATTTGTAGATTTGATGTGAATAACGAAACGAAAAAACCGTTTGATAGCTCCTCCATACTTTATGCCAGTGAAATTGGTATAGTATCCGAGTCAGCAAGTCAAACGGCTGACTTTCTAACGAATAAATACGGTATAAAAGAGTTTACCAAGCAAGCAGGTACCGATAGTTTTACGGCTTTGGGAGATGATTACGGCTTATTAGTATTAGTAAATAATCAGAGAAATTGGTTCCCTACAAATGATTTAGCGAAGTCTTTCCCCACAAAAATCGTCTTTGACAATGAAGCTAATGAGAATTACATATTAGAGATCGAATAATTCTAGAATATTATACTATTCGTGTCCTCATGAAGGCTTTTGCTTCATCTTCAACGTTCTTTCGGATTTGCAATCCGAAAGGAGACAGAAAACAGGGGATTACAAATCCCCTGCGACCAAGGCTTTTGCTTCGTCTTTCGGATTTGAAATCCGAAAGTTATTCTTATCAGGATTTAAAATCCTCTCGTAAAGGATAAGAGAAAAACCTCTCTATTCCCACTATTAATGGGAATTGTAGCTGTTTTTGGATAAAAAAGGTTATCTTTACTGATAAGGACAAATACAAACACACAATAATCATGAGAAAAATTACCATCGTAGCATTTTTTGTGCTTAGCTTAGCAACGTTTGCTCAAAATTCAACACCCCCAATCGAAGGTTTCGGACATTTCAAATTTGGCATGACAAAGAAACAAGGGCAAAATGCTATCAAAAAACACAAAACACCTAATACTAAAGCTATTAAGTTAGACACAGATATCGAAGTAGAGAACATAGAGTTAGACGAAGTCGTGTTTGACAGAACTATACTTAGCTTCGATAAGTTACTCTGGTTTGGGAGTTTCGAAAAGGAATATACCTATTGGGACGATGCCGAAAAAGATTTCAACCATCTACTTCGCATAATGCAAATAAGGTATGGTGACACCTCTGTAAAAGACGGATCGACAATATGGTACGACGCCAAGAACAACATAATCTTACTGAAAATAGAAACGAATAATAACGTACCTAAATTGTCGGTTGCATACATCGCAAATCTTTAAATCCTATAATATGAAAAAAATCATTTTATCATCAGCCTTTTTGCTGATGACAGTAACATCATTTGCCCAACAAGCAGTTTACTATGCCCTAGACGGCAGCGAATGGGTATCGGAAACACATCGCGATGCGCAGGAAATAATATTGTGGAAAACACTTTCCGAAGATATCAAATATATGAAAGTAAACGGTCGCTGCACTTCCGACTATTTTGATACTTTTTCCGAAATGTTTGAACTCTATAAGAGTGCAATTTCAGATATTAGAATAGCCAATGTATATGCAAAAAAAACGATCGATTCGGGCGAATACAAAGAGATAAAAAACCATATAAAACTGGAACCTACTATCGCCTGCAATGGAGAAACATTCTACAGGAAAGAATTTAGAGAACTCTTCGATCTAATTGTTGATCAATACAATATGATTTCAACATATCATACCGATATCATAAACCTGCATAAAGGAAGATCGATCAAACGACCGACAATAGATTTGGATAGATATGTAGAAAACAACAATAAAATTGGAGACTTAGGCAAAGTTTTGAGAGAAACATCGCAAAAATTACAAAACGAGAAAGCCCCTATCGATAAATCGGAAGCGTTAAGAATAGTTGCTGATGAGATCAGAGGCGTAAAAAAAGGATTATACTATACTATCGACGGAAAAGAATACAAAACACTCAAAGGACGTGACAATTATGAAACAAGACTAACTAAAAAATACAAAGAAAGGTTTGATGTAATAAAAACCGATATGAAATATAAAGAGAGTGCTGAATATTTGGAGCAACTTTTATTTGACAATCTGGATTATTTAAAAAATGCAAGAACTATCAATGATCTGCTCAGCTTTCTGAGAGACGAAGCAATGTTGAAAAAAGTAAAAAAGGCATTCCCAAATAGAGATTTTACAACATACATTGCCCGTAATAACGATACTTGCTATATAAAAGAAGTGTATGACTGGTATGACCAGCTTTTAGGTCTTTTTGAAATATACGACAACACATTAAATTATATGGAGCAAATCGACAAGGAAGGTCTCAAAAATAAAGATAAAACTTTTACAATAACCGAATTAATCTCATATATGGATAAACAAAAAGATGCTCGGGGCAATACCCATACAGAGCTATTTAACGATTCTCTTATTAATCTGGAAGCTGTAACACCAATTGCTTCCAGCTTAATAAAGTACTACCTTGACAATAAATAGATTACAAATCTCCCTGAGTCGAAGGGGGAAAAGTAGCCTATTATTATGCACCAAATAATATAAAAGCTATGAAGACACAAATTATCCTTCTTATTTTATTACTATCCGCCACTACATCTTTTGCACAATCGGTAAAAACAGACGTACCGATAACCGGGCTAGGTGAATTCTATCTGGGTATGACTATCGAACAAGCATACGAAATATTAATCGATATCAAGACAGAAGACATACAAATCATCCCCCTGTTGGAAAACGTGATAAAAGTTACGAATATGGAATTGGCCGGATATGTATTCAATACTTGTTTTTTAACATTTAATGAGAGTGGGCTTCGGCTAATCTCATATATCAAAGAGTTTGATAAAAATAATAAGAATCCTATAGAATTCAATGAGTTGGTATCTATACTCGAAAACGACTATGGCATACAGCCAAATAAAGAAACCGAACTACGCAAAAAAGGAAAAATAGATTTCGCATGGAGCAGACCTCCGGAGGGTTTTGTCGGAATAACAAAACAGTATGATGAAAAAAAGAAACTAAATACAGTTCTCATATACGTCAGTAAATAATATGCAATATGAAGGTTGCAAACGAATGTCCTTTCGGATTTAACTACGCTACACTCCGTTGATTGCTAATTGCAATCCGAAAGTTATTCTTATCAGGATTTAAAATCCTGATAGTATGAGCTTCGGGGTTGCAAACCCCGAAGAACGATAGGTTGCAAATTTTCTCTTGGAACGAAAAAAAGTAAATTGAAATGATTGCATATAATAAAAGCGTGACTCATGAGCCACGCTTTTTAGCAGGGAAAGAAACCTATCCGCTATCTATCCATTATACCCCCGACCAGCCACTTACACTTACCATATTGTCTTGTGCACGGTGAATATCGGTGACGGCAACTTTAGGCTCTATTTTTATAGCTTGAATTGCTTTTATCAGGCTGTCGTTGTCAACATTGGTTGCGGGTTCGATGGTTGGCAACTGCCCCCCTTGGGCAAACATCCGCTTGAAGGACGGTTCCAAGCCCTGAGACGAACGTGAGAAAAAGGCATCGAGGTCTTTTGGTTTCAGTTCGCGCCGTTGCTCATTGATATATTTTACGAGTCCCAGATTTTTATCGGTAGACACACGGTTGACAACAAATTCGCCGCCCTCTACTTCCATATTTGTTCCCTCGATACGCATACCGCCCTGTGAGTGGCGTTTGCCGTGGAGAAGACCGCCGTCTTGGAATTTGGCCAGTTGCTTGGTCATAATCCCTATCTGAACAGCACCTGCAGCACCAACAATAGTAGCGAGTGCGAGATTTAACGGCCATGGATAAGCCCCTAAAGTCTTGGTTATCCCTTGGGCGACATTGACTGTCGCTTCTCCAATATTTTTTATTAACGTGGCTTTGCGATTTAGTTTCTCTATTTTTTCTTTTTTTGCTTGCTCTTTTGCTTTTCGCCTTTCGTATTCCCTTTCTTTTTTTTCGAGTTCTTCTTTGTTTTTTAATTGTTCTTGATATATTTCCTTTTCTGCTTTTAAACTTGTCGCTAATTCCTCCGCTCTTTTCTCTAAGCCGGCAGCAGATGCGTTTTTTTGTGCAGCTTCTAACGCCGCTACTTTCTTCCCCTGATTCTCAATTTCTTTTGAGACTTCTACATTTTTATTTTTCAGATGTTTTATTTTTTCATCCCATGAAGCTATCTCCGCATCGTAAGCTTTACTTACAGCAGTAAATGCAGATCCTAATGCACCTGATATCTGGTCTGTAACTCCCTTTATGCTACCTGCTATCTCTTCTGCTTTCTGAGCATATTGTACCCATTGCAATATCCCCAGATCTTGCTCTTTCTTTTTGGCGGAATTGATTCCTTGCCCAAGCTTTATTATATTTACTCCATATTGCCTAGTGTACTCTTTCTTTTTGTCTTCTATTTTTTTACGTTTTTCGGCGTTATCTCCTGCCGCCGCTATTTCTTTATCATATTCTGCTATCTGCTCGTCGTATTGTTCTCTCAGCAACTTCTGCATTATTTTCATCTCTTCTTGCCTTGACTTCAAGTTGGTGCGAGTAGCATTTATGTCAATGTATTTTTTAGTGGCATCGGTAGCCTCCTTTGTAGCAGCAGTAGCTTCTTTGGTGGCAGCAGTTTCAGTCTTAGAGGCTGTGGCTGATTCGGTTTTTGCGGTGGTAGCCTCTTTCATGGCAGCAGCTTCCTTTTTTACGGCATCGGTGGCATCCTTTGCCGCTTTCTGCATCTTCACAGATTCTGCAATGATTGACTTCTGAGTTTCCTGATCTATTCCGTCAAAAAGATCTTTAACCTCTTTTACGATTTTCTTAGTCTTTTTTTCCAGTTTCTTATATGTGGTATCAATCTCCACTTCCAAATTGGCAGAACGCTCTTTGATAATGTTATCAATAATCGTACTTTGTGCTTTTTGATGCTCTTGTTCGGCTTTATTCAGCTCTGCTGTTCTGCGCTCATCCAGGTCTTTTAGTTTGGTATAGAGTGTATTTCTCAGTCCTTCTTCGTCGGCAGCAGCTCCTTTTTTATATGCTATTTTTTCTGCTTCGGCAGTAAAGGTAAGGTCAGCAGATTTCCTTATCTGAGCTTCTTCCAGGCTATACTTATACTCAATGCTGCGTATCTGTCGTGTATAAAAGTCATCGGCTTCGTCCTGCATGGTTTGCAGATTTTTTTTCAATACTTCTTCGCGTTGTGTGGCAATTTTTTCTGTAGATTCTTTTATTTTCTTTTCTTCTGCATCTATAAACTCTTCTCTTACCTTACGATCATCAGAAAGATAGATATTTTTATTTTTTTCGATCTTTTCAATCCTTTCGAGTGAGGTTATTTTATATTGTTCGAGCTTCTCCACTCTTTTCATTTCCTTCTGTTCCAGTTTCTTTAAGTCATCAAGTTTCTCCTTATTTAACTTGTCAATAGTCTTCGATCCTTCAATTTGTGTTTTTATACCTTTAGCCACAATCTCATAGGCTTCCTGTTGTGCTTTTATGCCTATTGGGGTCATTTGCAAGAGATGCTCTTGAATATTATTCAACTTCTGATAAACAGGAATAATTTTTTCAATGCCCTTTTTAGGATCTTGCGCTTCAATAACACTTTGCAAAACCTCTTGAGCCGATATCGCTTTTATAGTCTGCTGTTCAAAACCAAGCATATTATCAACCAATCTATCTACATTCTCAATACTCTGCTCAAGGCCGTTAACCTTGAGTGTAAATTCTTTTTTATCTGCCATAATATTTTAATTATTAGTATATATAGAGATAAATTTGGAGAGGAATCATAAAAAAAAGCCTGAGATTTCTCTCAAGCTTTTTTCAGATGTAACGTCCTTTCGGATTTAAAATCCTTATAGTAAAACTTCGTGGTTGCAAACCCCGAAGGACGGATTTGTTGAAAGTTTAAACGCCTTTTGTAGACAGCATATTCTCTATATTAAATTTAAAGCTTACCTTTGAAGAAATTAACACAAATGAAGACAAAACATGATTAGAAAAATAAATCGATATTTACTATTACCTCTGCTTGTTACAATATTATTCTGTAGCTGCAAAGCACTGCAGTCTGTTGGAGACTTTGCATCCGATTTCATTAATTCTCCGTCTTACTCATCGGGTACAACATCAAGCAGCAACAAGGCAGAAAATAAAGAAAAAGAGTTGAAAGTAGGGATCAGCAAATGGGATCTTTCCTCGATACTAGGATCAGACTATAAGTATATATCGAGCAAACCGACCAAGAAAGGTAACGAAGAAACATACATTTACCATGTAGGGGTGTACGACTATACTGTCAATATTATTCTCTATAAAGTAGTATCGTGGAGTAAAGAATCGAGACTAAAAATGGGAACTGCGAAAAGTGACATAATTAAAATATTCGATACAAAAAATTATAAAACTATTACAGAAGAAAAGATTGCGGACGAAAAAATGGAAGTGATCCGCTTTTATACAAGTTCTTACAATTATACGATAAAGTTTGCGGACGACAAACTCGTGGAATGGCGTGAAACACCAAACCTGAAAAAAGGAATGTCTAAAGACCATATAATAGAAAAACTAGGCACAGACTATAAGCTTGTATCTGCAAAAGAATCTACCGAAGGGAAGAAAGAAGAATTTTATTTCCGTACAATTTTTTATAATTATACAATAGATTTCGTTAACGATAAAATTGTAGAATGGAGTCAAGAAATAATACCACAAATAGGTATGCACAAAAACGAAATGATACAAGAGTTGGGTACAGACTATCGCATTGTCTCGGAACAGCAAACACCCAAAGGAAAAATAGAAGTACTCTTTTTTCGCACAGAGAATCATAGTTACACCTTACATTTCCTCAATGATACGTTAATAGAATGGACAGAATAAAGCTAGAATATCACGACCTCAAAAACTTAACGTCCTTTCGGATTTAACTACGTTAAACCCCGAAGAACGGAGCATTTTAGCATACAAAACAAAATCCCCTAAACTTGAATGAGTTTAGGGGATTTCTTTCCTTAGCAGCCTTTCCTCTTGCCTTTGAAGTGGAAGCCGCTGTCGAACGATTTCCTTCCTGAGCCTTCGCCCATCACCTTGTCGCAGCATCCATCTTGCGGACGCCACAACGGATAGTGGGCACTACACTTGGAGAGGAAGTCCATCAGTTGATTTTTTAACACATCGGCATCGTTCTTTATCCACTGGCGAAGTTGTGCAAGGTCTTTGATATCTACGGCTTTGCTGTTCTCACTCTCACGGATGGTGATACCCTTGTTGACGATGGTAGCCCAATGGAAAGGCAACGCCTGATAGACGGCATAGAACGACAAGGCGGGGGCTAGGCGCACGATGAGGTCGCTGTTGTGCGCTGTGAGCGTATTTTCGGTTATCTGTGCCTTGAGCTCAGTCATCAATGCTTCGCCCAGCACAGGCTCTATATGCAGCTCTTGTGCAATGCAGATGTAAGGTACAAACTCGGTGATGTCGGTGTTTGCTGTCACGGGAGAGTGCTGCTTAAAGAGGCTCTCGGTGATAAGTGGGATTTGTATGTATTCGTTCATTTTTGTTTTTGTTTAATTGTTTTTTTACTTGTCATGCTTCCTTTTTACCCTCTTTGTCCCTTCGTCCTTAGGGGTTTGCAACCCCTAAGGCTTACTATGAGGATTTTAAATCCTTATTAGAATAACTTTCGGATTATAATTAGCAATCAACGGAGTGTAACGTAGTTAAATCCGAAAGAACGGCGAAGAACGGTAGAAATTTTATCATTATTCTCGACTTTTTATTCATATTGCGATTAAACTTATACTACTTTTGCTTGTCTTAACTATAAAGCTAAATATAAAATTAAACATTATGAAAAAGATTAAGCTCCTTCAAAGAACGCTCTTCGTTGCTTTGTTTTCGCTTATTTTAGCATCGTGTGCTACTGTGCAAACAGGTGTACAGCAGTTGGAATTGGGGATGACCAAGTCGCAAGTAATAAAGAGATTGGGTTCCGATTTTCAGCTTGTAACGTTGACTCAAACCAACGAGGGTAATCTCGAAGTATTGCGTTATACACAGTATGAGCCGGGAGCCGAAAGGATTCCAACAGACTACTATTTTTTACATTTCCTGAACGGGAAGCTGGTAGAGGTAAACAGTGACAAAGCCGGAGTTTATTATCCCGACCGTCCCAATCGACCTAATCGTCCACTCAACCCGCCAAGAAGATAAAAATTGCATCCAATATTTTTGATGTGCCAATATGCTAATAGATTCAGCTATTGGCACATTCTTATATAGCCCTATCAGAAATCTGCTCTACGATATCCAAGTCACGCAACTCGAGTTTCTTGTATCCATTGTTGATCGTAAAAATGCTGAGTGTATCCAGTATCCGTCGGCGAAGCTGATGAATAACAGTTTGGTTGTAAAGCACAAACGAGTTGATAATTTCACTGGCATTACCCGACAGGTTGCCCGAACCCGACAGTCCCGCCAAGGTAGGTGATGTAAGACGATGCGCCGAAATAATCTTTTGAAAGATAATTTCATCCACATTGTTGTACAAGTCGGCATTGTTGCTCGCCGTGTATGAAGTCACCACAGGCTTCACTTCCTGACTTTCGCCCCAAAGCACCACAATGCTGTTTGCACCGTTCGTACCCGCATAGCTGCGTTCTATATCCGTCTGGAACTGGTCTTTCTGATCTTCGCTCGGGTTGCTCGGCATGGTGATGATGGTAGAGGGCACAAAGCCGTTGTGGATAGAGTTGCGGTAGAATTTGCCGAGCAATCCGTCCGCTTCAATGTAGTTCAATGCCGAGTAGTATTGCGGTACAGGGTAATGGTCGAGGCTTGGCGCATAGTCTTTGTAATAGTACAGATACGGGACGCCCTTTTGCATCTCCTCGCTGCCGTAAGCTTTTATCGCCACAGGTGCGTACTTACCTGCCGTGCGTCGCCAGTCGTTAGACAGATAGAAGCTGAGGTTGATGCCAAAATCGTTCACCTCTCCTATCCTCACCTTACTAAAGTCGGTATGATAGAGGCTCATGCTCTTCCCATTTTCGTTAAGGATGATCTGGAAGCAATACCCGCCAAAGGAGACATAGTCTTTCGCTACTTTCTCTATCAGGTCGTCCCAGCTATCGTTTGGATTGGGCTGACCGTAATACTCTGCTCCGTCAATTCCCGATCCGCAGATATAGGTCACTTTGTTTTCTATCACCGCCTGATTGATTGCCGACTCGTTGTTGAGCTCGATAATGCGCTGTGGCAGGAGATTGTCACGATCGTAGTTTATCCAGCCTTTGTGGTTTTTGGTAAAAGTGGGATACGTGCGCACGGTATCCGACAGCTTAATTACTGTGTACGTTTTTTCTTCTTTTCTCATATCGTTTTTGATGTTATCAATTACATCAATAGATAATTATTGGAGAAAATGATGAAAAATTATTCTGTTTTGCTTTTTCCTCTGTCATCCTGACAAAAGGAAGGATATCTTCATAGAAAATATCGATAAAGATAGATGAAGTGTTATTGCAATACAAATGATAAATTTTATTAATTTTAAAACAACCTTTTTTTTTAACTATAAAAACAAATACAAAATGAAAAAACTTATTCTACTTTCTCTATTTACTATTTTAGCAGCAACAGCATTTTCTCAATCTCCAAGGTTTTTACTTGCTGAATTTACGTATGATTCATCAAATCAAAAGCCTTTAATTTTTAAGAGAACATTAAACATCGGAAGTTACGATACTATTGATTTTAACCTTCCTTTTGCCTATCATTTCGAGATAAAAGGGACAACAGTTGAATTCTCTATTTACTACGACGATGTTATGTGGTATTTTTTTAGAAAAGGAGACAAGAATTATTTTGATCTTGAAGTAAATTTATATGCAAAAACGACAAGTGGTTCATCTTCGGGGCATGGAACTTCTATTCCAACCACTCATGGTGTAGGAATAATAAGAATTATATTAATGAAATAGCATTGCTTTTACGTACTTAAATATAAGTCAGTCTCTCATTATTGGGAGGCTGACTTCGTTAAGAACGATTCTACAAGCTTAGCTCTCGCTTTTGTTCCATCCTAAGAGTAATAGAAAAGCTTCGTTACTCAGCATGACAGAGAGGATATATCGTGAATATACGTGCTTCCCTTTTTGCTTCAACCTCTCTTATTTACAAATCTTTATATTAAAAACATTGAGCTTACAACCGCCAAAGAACAGACAGGAATAATACTATAAATCATTTTATAACTTGATTTTTATCACTAAGTATTTATTAAAAAATATTAGTTAAATTTTAACAACAACACAAAATCTTTTTGTACATTTATCAACTCAGTTACTAAACATTGATATCACCTCATAAGTATTACAGGGTCTGACAAAAGACCACAAAAAGCATCTGTTCAGAATATTATCCTATATATAATATCTGATTTTATGCTCTATAGATTTGCGACAGACACATTGTTAATAAGAGTTATTTATTTTCCATAAGAATAAATAACAAATTGTTTAATTATTAAATCTTATAGTTATGAGAAAAATTTTACTATTGTTTAGTTTATCAATTTTCACGCTACTTGCCGTCGGGCAGGTGGAAACAAGGTACTTCTCTGAAGGAAATGCTTTGGATCAGATAAAAATATTAGAAAAACGAACAAAATCGAGGATCAAACATCAAATGCCAACCTTCGATGTGCAAAGGATGCTTAAAGAGGATCAGATCGTAGACGAGATGGGTGATACGCCTTATCGCTTTGGCAAAGGATTTGATGTAAACTACACACTAAAAGATGGTACTTGGAGAAGTATAGATGGAGGGAGACTGTGGTCTATGAACTTCGAATCGAAAGGAGCTATTTCTATTAATTTTGTATTTAACAACTTCTATCTTCCCGAAGGTGCAGAATTATATATAACCAACAAAAAAAACACAGTACTTTATGGCCCTGTGACTCAAAAAGATCATACAGAGAGTGGATTCTTCCTTACTGACCTCATAGAAGGAGATGATGTAACTATTTATCTGTTCGAACCTTCAGATCAGAAAGAGAATAGCAGGTTGACAATAGAAAGAGTGATACATGCCTATAGAGGAAGTACTCCACCAAAAGCAAGCAAACTAAAAGGCTATGGCGATGCCCAGCAGTCTTCGCATAATGATGTAGTTTGTTATCCGGATTGGAAGATTGAATCTGATGCTATTGCAGTAGTTCTATTAAGTAATGGTACAGAATGGTGTAGCGGAGCATTGATTAACAGTGCCTCTGAAGGCACTCCTTATTTTCTGACAGCTTTTCATTGTGTTGATAGTAATACTGATAGAGAATTGACTGCTACCGAAAAATCAAATGCCGAAAAATGGATGTTCAAATTCCATTTCACAAGAAATGCTTGCGGAGGAAGCTCTCCTACTACAGGTATTACCTGTAATGGAGCAACATTCAGATCTGCATGGGCTGCAACAGACTTTGCTTTGGTAGAAATTAAAAAAAATACGATACCATATTTTGGGCCTATGAAAGTTTCATTCTTAGGCTGGGAACGTAATGGAGCAATTTCGCCAAGAGGAACAGCAATCCATCATCCATGGGGAGATGTTATGAAGATATCTTTTGATGACCATAGTATACCGACAAATAATCAGATAATAAATATTGGACCACAAGGTTTTCCGATAAGCTCACTTTGGTCTGTTGGCTTTGATAACGGAATTGTAGAGCCAGGCTCTTCGGGATCTCCACTGTTTAATTCAAATAAAAAAGTAATAGGCCAATTGATTGGTAGTCCTAATAGCTCTTTTGTGTCGGTCTATTATGGTCGACTAGACCAATCTTGGACAGGAGGAGGTAGTGACGCCACCCGTTTGAGCAATTGGCTGGGGAGCAGTCTTATGACTACAAACACCAAATATATGCCCGAACCAAGCATATCTGATTATGGGCAAAGTATAGTTTATAGAGATGGAACAGTTAGTGTTGATTTAGTAAATTATATAGGTAGTCAGAAGATCTTTTGGAAAAACAATCAACACCTGACCTTGACCAGTGGACAAGGAACGACTAGAGCTACTTATCGTGTTTCTAGTACGGCTCTAAGTAGCGTATCTGTGGAAGTCAGTATAGCAGATCAATTAACATTACAGAAGAGTATTCCTGTACTTTACCGTTATCTGGCGGGGAGTGATACTTTCACTTATGGGGTAGTTTCACCTTTTATTCTAGCAGGAGGATCAACAACTAGGCCTACATGGACATACGACTCATCTTTATTTGATGTAACGCAAGAAATGAATCCGAATCCTTACACATGGGGGCTTTTTATGAAATCAAAATATAATGGTTCATCACCTAGAACAACAACAATCAGCGTAAGTCAAGATGGGGTTATTCTAAGCAAAGTGGTAACTCTAAAACCTGCAACCACCAAATCTCTTATCGTAGAAGATACTCCTATTTTTAAAAATGTCCGCATCTATAATATATACGGAGTAAAAGTATATGAAGAAAAAAACACAGTGAACTTCAATATAGAAAACACAAACCTGAACAGGGGTATATATTTCTTCGAAAGTACAGATAACGAAGGCAATATAGTTCGAGAAAAAGTAATGAAGAATAAATAGTATAAGCTAAATACGTGAATAATAAGAAATGCGAGTTTTTTTAAACTCGCATTTCTTATTTAACCTTCTGAGATATAATAATCACCTGTGCCCTTTCGGTGTCGTCCTCAAAAAAAGTTTATCTTTCTACAACTCTCCCTCTATAAAACACATTCCAGTTATCCTTTCCATACCCGTCTTCCGAGTATTCGAACGATGAAGCCGAAGCCTCTTTTACTACCATCCCCTGATAGAATACTTTCCAGTTATCTTTGCCATAGCCGCCACCCAGATATTTAAATGAACTAGCAGAGGCATCTTCGATCTTTTGGTCTCGAAAGTAAACACTGAAATTATCTTTCGAATAACCGCCGCCTATAGACTGCAAGTTTTGATTTGCAACAGCTTTACCTCTAAAAAAACTCTTCCAGTTATCCTTACCGTAGCCACTTTCCGAATATTCGAACGATGAGGCCGAAGCCTCTTCAACTGCCATCCCCTTATAGAATACCTTCCAGTTATCTTTGCCGTAGCCACCGCCCAGATATTTAAAAGAGCTGGCGGAGGCATCCCTTAACTTCTCGCCTCGAAAATAAACAGCGAAATCATCTTTCGAATAATCACCGCCTATAGACTGCAGATTTTGATTTGCAACAGCTTTACCTCCAACGAAAGTCTTCCAGCTATCCTTACCGTAGCCACTTTCCGAATATTCAAACGATGAGGCCGAAGCCTCTTCAACTACTATCCCCCGATAGAATACTTTCCAGTTATCTTTGCCATAGCCGCCACCCAGATATTTAAATGAGCTGGCAGAGGCACCCCTTAACTTTTCGCCTCGAAAATAAACAGAGAAATCATCTTTTGAATAACCGCCGCCCAATGACGTTATCTTTCTTTGGCAAGAAATCTTCACTTTGGCAGATTCTTGTGAATGATGCTCTATAGCCGACAAGTCAGCAGAATGAGTATATAAAAGTGTCAATATAAGTAATGCAATCAACTTTTTCATAGTATTTACATTTATAGTTTTATTCTTGTTAGAATATAAATCTTGGAGAAGGTTTAATTGTCTCAAACGAAAACTACTGCGTCGCAGAGGATTTGTAATCCCTCACTTCGTTAAAGGGGATTTGCAATCCCCTACTCCCTTTTCCTCTGTCATCCTTCGAACATATCACCAAATATACAAAGAATCGCCCTATTCATCATCTTCCCACAAAATTATCTATTACTATACAAACAACTAAAAAACGTATGGTAACAGTAGAATTAAACAACGTAAAACTAGAGATCCCCGAAAACTGGAGCGACATCAAGCTATCACGCTACGAAAAACTTTACATGCAAAAGCCCGAGACTAAGCTCGATCTGGTGCATTTTGTTGCCGATGTGTGCAATATCGATGCGAATGTACTGCTGGAATCGCCCGCGCAGGTGTTTAATGCCCTTGCCGAGATTGTAGACTTTGTATTTGACAGCGAACTGCCCCCTGCTAACGCAGTAAAAGTGGGAGACACGGAATATTTCGTATCCTTTGCCGACAAACTTACCCTCGGCGAATGGGTCGATGCCGAAAATGTGATCGGTAGCGACAGCGAGTGCAAACTCTCCGAACTGCTGGCTATCCTTTGCCGCCCTATCGGTGAAAAGTACAACCCTGACTTGCTGGGCGAACGTACCGAAATGTTCAAAAACCTGACATGCGACAAGGCACTTCCGCTGATCAGTTTTTTTTTATCCAAAAAGAGAGAATACGAAGCGATTTTGAACCACTATTCGACGGTAATGGCTCAAGCCGCCCGGTTTCTAAAGGATACAAAGACTTTTGCAATAAATGGGGGTGGTATAAAACGATTGCCGATTTGGCAGAGGATAAGATACACCTATTTGATACGATCACTCGAAAAACAGTTGGCGAAGTGTTCGGATTTCTCCTCTACAAAATAGACAAGTCGCACGCCGAAGAAGACCAGTATAAGTTTGAGAGACAGATGAAGAGGTGACCCTCACCTCTTTTCATCATTTTCTAAGAAAATTATCTATTAATAAACACATCCTAAATTTTTAGAAATGATAGAAAGTATAATCAACATTTTCAGGCAGCAAGCCCGTGAACATAAGCTTATCAAAGCCTTCTACTATGGGCGTAATTACGAGCTGGGCAGCGGCAAAGAGGCCTATCCTCTCTTCTGGCTCGAAGACCCTTTGCGGGGCAATAACCGAAACAATACATTCTCCAACTCGGTGAGCTTTTCAATTCTTTTTCTCCCGCAAAGTGAAGAGTCGGTAAGCCACTTGCAAAACCTTGCCTTCTCTACCGGGCTGAATATCATAGAGCGTATCAAGCGGGACCGCGACACACTGGGCATCTCCATCACTCCCGATTGGGATTATATGACACTCAGCGATTACTACGACGACAATGCAGCAGGTTGTCGTTTTTCGGTCAACTTTACACAGGCAAACATGCAAAACCTATGCCTCATCGATCAGCAGTTTGATGCAAGCAAGGAGTTCGAAAAAGGTCAAACCTTAAAGAGCTTCGACTTATCGCCTGCGAGCAATTGCGAAGTGTTTGTGAATAAGTTTCCCGATTTTGATCTGAAAATAAAGAAGTAATAAATCTAAAGCAATGACTCCCGCAGTAAAAAAAGTAATAGATCAGATAACGAACGAAATAGCCATTCTTGCTGGCGATATTTTCAAAGACGACAAAATCAGCAGAAACCCCAAGGTGAATAAAAACACACTGCGAGAGAAAGCGAAAGACGTAAACGTATCGTGGCGAGCGGCAAAAGGAAATATCGTAATCGAAGCCTATTTCGACAATTATATCACCTTTCTCGAAAAAGGCAGAGCACCCCGCAAAGGTAAGTTTCCGCCATTGGATGAGCTGCGAGACTGGGCATTATCGCGAAACATCCCGAGTGACAACAGCACCCTTTTTCTCATCGCACGTGCTATCTGGCGAGACGGACACGAAGGGCGCCCCATACTGGCAACATTGGAAGAAAGGATAGATAGTAAGTTTGAAACCGAATGGTACGACCAACTTTTTGAAGCAACGATCGACGAATTGAATAAATATTTCAACTGACGGATAGATAAGTAATCAGCAATAGTTATTCAGGTATTTTGTAGGGGTAACCCTTGTGGTTACCCTCAATTGGACGGGCAGGGACAAGCCCCGCACCTACAGACAGAAATCTACCGTCCTTTCGGATTTGCAATCCGAAAGTAATTCTTGTTAGGATTTTAAATCCTAATAGTAAAGCTTAGGGGTTGCAAACCCCTAAGGACGGAGACTTAGGACGGACAAATACACATCAACATTTTCATACAACTAAAACAACATCACAATATGGGATACTTTATTAACGGCTCTGACATAGCCAAAGCAACGATAAAACCCGCAAAGGTTTCTCTGGCGGGTAACCCCAATTATATACAGTTCGAAGCCAATGTTGCCGCAAAAGGCAAGCCGGTAGAGATACAACTCAAGCTCACAGGGTGTGGCTATGTCTTTATCAGACCCGATGTGCAGGGCATAAAGATATACGAGAATATATCATCATTTAGCATCATTGAAGCCGAATCGGGCATAGAGCATAAGTTTGAGGGCACATCCGACCCGGATAAACTAAACGAGCCCGGAGCCTTCTATCTGGGCAAGTACAATGAATACTCGGGACCTGCCTGGCAATACGAATACCACAACACGGCACTGGCTCTGAAAGAAGGTTTGGAGAAAAATGAGTTCTTCAAGAATTTCAAAATCTCCATATCGCCGGATGACAATAAAACAATAAATATCGTATCCAACGGTAGCGGAAAAGAGTATGTCTTTTCGTTTGTTTTTCGAAAAAACAGCAATGGCAGAGACCGAACTTTTTTCGGTGTCGCAGGCAATCCCGCAGAGACTTATCCCGCAGGCACAGACACGATCGCTATCGGTTATGACAACGTGGGAATACACCTCGATATGTACAAAGACACAGGCATATTCCTTGGCGAAGACGACACCCCCTCGGACAGCAATATGGGCATAAAGGCAATAACCCTTACCAAAGCATATTCATATACCCCGCTGTGGTTCAACACGAACATACTGGAAAACAACACGATACCCACAACATTTCTGAAGGAAAAGGACTGGGTTGACACGGGAACGATCAAAGATTTTCGGTTTACAGCAAAACGTGTGATCACCGACAAAACCGTTTCTCATACCACGCCTTTTTACCATTCGTCTGTACTCTACTCCATCGACGGATACAACCGCACGTTGGAGAAAAACGACCTTTCGGATTATGTTTTCGACACAAAAGAAAGGTCTAAAAACCCCGAAGCCATAAAGAGGGTAAAGCCGTTGACCAACCAGCCTCAGCTCTTTCATGTAAAGGGGCAAACACAGTATTTCAATTTCATACTGTCCGATGCCGAGCATAGCAAAAACATTGGTGATGAGTATCGGTTTGGCATCTGTTATGAGCTGTTGTCGCAATCGGGGCAAATGATAGCAAAAGAGACTAAGCACCTGAAAGCCCGCAAGGATTTTTTTATGGTAAATACCATCAAGCTTGATATCGACAGCCTACTCCTCCAATACCCCAACACAGGTCTTGTTCGTGCATATCTGATATATTCGGGCTACGAGTCGCAAGCCGTACAGATAAGTCACGAGCTCACGTTCGACATACTACCCGAATGCCTATATAAGATTAAGGATTTTGCATTCCTCAACCGACTGGGCGGATGGAGCAGTTTCAACTTTTCGGGAACAGAGCATACCGATTTTAAGGCTGAGGCTAATACAATATTCAAAACGCAGACTCCTCATTTTACAACGAGTAGCGAGATCGAATCGGTATATAGCAAAACCGTTACCGAGCAGTTCACCGTGCAAACAATGCCCCTCCGCAGGGATGTATGCAACTGGCTCAAGGAAATGAGTGCGTCACGCATGGTTTACGAGCTGGCTACACAGCGGTACATCATCGTAGATGAAATGAATATAAAGCCAAATTCGAAGGACGAACTTTACAGGGTGGAGATGAAATACCATTATTCTGATTCGTATAACTAGCGAATAAGCACCGTTCTTTCGGATTTAACACCGTCCCACAGTCCTTTCGGATTTGTAATCCGAAAGTAGTTCTTATCAGGATTTCAAATCCTTATAATAAGGCTTAGGAGTTACAAACTCCTAAGGACGGCAGACGGAGGGGGGATAGACACAAAAGGCGAAAAGAAAAAAGAGAGAAAACAACAGAAAATATACAATGAACACAACAACCGTATTTGACAAAAATCTGAAAGCTTACAATTACCCTTACAGGTACATTGTAAACAAAGGTTCTACACGTTCGTCGAAGACATACAGCTTGTTGCAATTACTATTCTTTATTGCCGAATATTCGGATAAGCCGAGGGTAATATCCATTGTATCGGAGTCGATGCCGCACCTCAAAAAAGGTTGTATCCGAGACTTTAAAGAAATCCTGCAAAAGGAGAATAAATGGAATGCCCGACAGTGGAACGCAACGGACAAGATTTACAGGATAAACAACTGCATTATCGAATTTTTCTCGGCAGACAACCCATCGAAAGTACATGGCCCGAGCCGGAATATTTTGTATATCAACGAGTGCATAAATATAGAATATGAAGTGTTCAGACAATTGGCTATCCGTACCACCGATACGATATTTTTGGACTGCAACCCCTGCTTTGAGTTCTGGATCGACCAGAAAGTACTGCTAAACGACGATGCCATACTGATTCATTCCACATACAAAGACAACGAGTATCTGACCGAGGCACAGGTGAAAGAAATAGAATCGAATCGAAGTGACAAAAACTGGTGGCAGGTGTATGGCGAAGGGCTTACAGGTTCGCTCAAAGGGTCTATTATGACCAATTGGGAGGTAGTGAAAGAGATACCCCATACCTACAAAAACCGCTGGATAGGCATAGACTTCGGGTTCACCAACGACCCTACGGCGATAGTAGACATACGTCTGTCGGAAGGCGAGCTGTGGATAGACGAATTGCTATACGACAAAGGGTACGACAATATGATGATATCCAACACCCTGCGATCTTACGGCATAGCGCAAGACATCCCTATCGTAGCCGATAGTGCAGAACCGAAGAGTATCAGCGAGATAAGGTCGCAAGGATGGAGAGTAGAACCTGCACAGAAAGGCAAGGACAGCATCGTTACAGGTATCTCGATACTCAACCGTTACCGCAAGCGCATCACGCAGCGAAGCACGAATATCATCAATGAGTACCGCAACTATCGCTGGCAGACCGACATCAACGGCGAGGCTACAAACCGCCCCATCGACCGCTACAACCACTCGATAGATGCGCAACGGTATGTCTGCCTCAACAAGCTGATGGAACGTGGTTCGGAGTTGAGCTATTCGATAATAAAGGGAAGGAGATAGATATGAATAAACGAATTGTTGCTTTTGTTATCCCGACAGCCGGGAAGCATAACAAATACTAAACAGTCACTTAATTTACAAATCAATACAAATCATGAGCATAGAACTATACATCAAAAACCGCCTTTGCGACATCAACACTCCCGAGAGCCTCGGCATACGGCTAAAACGCCAATTTATCAATCCTGCCGAGTTGAGCGTGAAAGACGCACAGATGTCTTACGAGATAACGCTGCCTGCCACACCCAACAACAACGAGATTTTCAGCCATGTGAATGTGGAGGAGGTACAGGGTAAATTTCGCATCTATGAAGACGCTCGCCTGTATGTGGATGGTATCCTTATACTCGATGGTAAATTCCGCCTGAGCGAGATCACGCAAAACAGTTACAAAGGCAATCTGGGAGTGCCCGCTCCCCTCACCGCAAAGGATATTTTTGGCGAAACGATGATGAATCAGGCAGGAAAATGGCTTATTCCATTTACAGGGGTAGACGATA
Organism: Dysgonomonas sp.; assembly: GCF_035323175.1. Classification (NCBI taxonomy): domain Bacteria; kingdom Pseudomonadati; phylum Bacteroidota; class Bacteroidia; order Bacteroidales; family Dysgonomonadaceae; genus Dysgonomonas; species Dysgonomonas sp. The sequence goes on from NZ_DAOKYH010000003.1 coordinate 38,455, forward strand.
TTACACGATATAATACAGGGGGACACGACAAATCGGTATATGGAGAAATATCGCCTTGTATATTTCCGTTGGTGCTGTATGGGTTGTTGCCGAAAGACACTAATAATAAAAACATTACAGATGAGTTTAAAGTTACTTTAGATGATTCGGTATTATTGGATGTAAAAGATATTCCTCCTTCTGTTAATTGTATTCACATGTTAAAGCAAATATTTAAGAATGCCGACTATACTCTTACCGGAGATGCCCTAAACGATGAAAGGATAAATAACCTGTATGTCAGTTACAAGAATCCGGAAGAATTCAGAATGGTATGGAGTGCTTCCAGAATGAGAATCAAGGGCACTTGGGGAAACTATATGGAAGAAAATATCAACAAAAAGGAAACACAATACGACACTTTAGAGAAAGCGGGTACAAATCTTATGTCGATCAACACTGATTTGTTTTATTCACAAAACATAAAAGTAAGTGAAAGGGAAGATCCGGGCGATAATATAAGTGTGGAAGACAGCAGAGTAGCAAAAGTTGTAAAAATGGTTGTTCCAGAGGATGGGCTTTACAAACTTGATTTTGACGTTAATCTAGCTATAAAATCTGCCTCGCTCTCTACTGATAGAGGTCCACAGATTATTCCGGGAACTTTTGGTAGCCCCATGTATGAGGTAAAAGTTTTAAGATATACTGAGGGAACATTTCTGCCGAAACAACATTTCGATAATTCCTTTTACCAGAATAATCTTAATCAAAAGGAGGGACAAAGCGGAAATATATATCCGAAGCCTCACGAGGTGACATTTATAGATCCGAAACAAAACCTGAATATGATATGCGGTTTTTCATGGGGTGGAGAGTCTTCCTCATACTCAACTTACAAAAACCCTACAGTGACAGATGGTTTACAGCACAACCCAATGGCAATAAGCGGTGGGGAATCGTGGAGTTATGGCTTTGAAGATGGCATAGATAGTCGATTCTATTCCGCTGTAAAAAGTACAGGTTATATCTATGAAGATGGAACAGAAGCATCCCTATTTAAAGTAGAACTGGAGAATGCACCTGCAACAAAAACAGCACGAAGTACCGGCACTGCAACCGGACATATATCTCAGATAGTCTGGCTGAATGCAGGAGAACGCATCGCCCTAGTATCCACATCCACTTACGAAAAGTCTAACAGGGGCTGGAACAATCATAGTATTGAATTTGATCTCTCACTTACCCCATTCAGTCCATACAGAAGTTGGCTTACTGTAGATAAGAATGGCTCTAGTAAACCCGGTATCCCAATGAATTGGAATGACCCGGCTTCTTTTGACGAAGGAAATTTAAATTTGACCAATTTCTTACCTAACGGAATAAAAATTAATGATTGGATAGACAACTTCTGCAAAGCTTATAACCTCAAGCTTACTCATAAAGGGGATATTAATTTTGAACTAAGAATAAAAGGCAACGAAATTGTTCAGTCTCTGGATAACATAATAGATATCGATAGATATGCAAATATCCGACAACATCGAAACGAATCGCTAAAACTGCCTTATATGTATGAATTGGGATTTACAATTGATACAAACGAAGAAGGTTATTACCGAACAATGAAAAATAAAATAGATGAAAACACCGGCAGGGAAACGGATGAAAAACTCACCAATTCGGGGAATAGTGGTGGTGGACAATATTATACAGGCAGTAATGAAACAAATAAAATAACACAAACATCGACATTCTCTTACAACTGGTACAGGAGGTTACTTGATAGTAAGGGCGAATTCGTCATAGAAGTACCTATTATTTCCGAATATGAAGCATGGGATGGGGATTATTCAGAAATGTTAAAGAAAAGATATTATGATAAAGCCCAACGTTTTTGGTATAAGTCAGGAATATTTAATATTGAAACCATAAAGAACAGGAATGTACAGGTTGCCCTTGTTTCTAACGAATATAATGATACATATAAAATGATATTGGATTATGAAAACAAAACCGATTCGATTATGAAAAATTTCTTCTTCCTGCTTGACAACAGCAACGATTACACAATAATTGATTGCATACTTAGTGCGGAAGAATATAAGAATTTAAATAAATCGCTTATCCGATTCAACGGAGACCTTTATAATGTAGCTGAAATAGATGGTTATGACCCTTTAGGTAAGAATCAGGCAACACTAAAACTCATTCGCAAAATAAAATAATACAGAAGAGGGTATATCAAAAATAAAAACATACTATCAACGTATTACTTTCTATTGTTATGTTGAACGATAGTGAAACGTCTCTCCTCTCAAAAGAGATTCTTCCCTACAGCCAGGATGACAGAATGATCGTAAAAATTGCTTTTGATACACCCTCTTTCTATTCTTGGACTTTTGTTAGATTTGACCATGATTCATCCTTTTCAAGTTCATATGTATATTGCAATTTATTGTTTTTCACTTTATATCTATTTATTTCATTTGGCAGATTTTTAAAGGCTTTATCATTGATGATATATTTTTCTCTCCACAATTCCATAGTATATTTTCCATTGGGATGGAAGTATACATTATATACTTTGAAATCTTCAGAAAAGCAAATTCCCCTATCAGTATCCCAATTAAACCTCCATACCCCCTCTATCGGATTAAACCCTTCCGGCTTAAAATTAGGGTCGGCAGGATCGTTCCAATCGCCGTTCCATACAAATTCTTGGGGTTTCTTCATTTCCTCTTCCATATCATCTCCACACGAATAGAAGGCTACAGACAGGCTGAGTAGTAGGATTATGGATAGTAGTTTTTTCATTTTTGTCTCGGTTTGTTTGAGTGTAAAGATATAGAAAATAGCTGAGGAAGCAAGAATTTTTGTTAAAATGAGATTTCTGCGTATGGAAAAAGTAATAATCGAGAAACGGTTCAATCAAAAAATGATTTCTTATTGCTACTTTCGTCTTTTGAATAAATTGTGACAAAAAATACAGAAATCGACGATTGCTTTATGAAAAAAGTTGCCTACAGTGCTTTATATAGCCTTTTATATCTTTTAGGTCTTATTATTCTATATCTGATAATAGGGTATATAGTAGAAAAACTATACGGCTATCCCCAACAATCGAGCGACGCGTATTTATTATATAATCCTTTTGTGGTTGTAGGAAAAACCATGAAAGCATATATTGTAGGGTTAATTGTCTCTATCAATATTCTGGTTTATCTTTTCATTAGCAAGAGGATGGATAAATTTTTGTTTATCCCATTCTTTACTATATCGGCTATGCTTCTGACGATATTTGTATATGCTCTTTTCTTTTAAAGTATCGAAATCACTTCCTCTTCTGATCGTTTCGGTATTGCTCCAACTGTTTATCAATTGACTTCCCTGTTCTGGTATTGAGATCAGCGGGAAGGCCATAACCATCGCAATGGAACGAGCAATAGTTACAATTATTGGCACATTCCCTGTCGCAATTCGGATAATTACATTGATTAATACCAAGTAATGAATTGATTACCATACATGAATTGAGGGAGATAAAAAAAGATAAGATTAAAGTTCGCGTTAGTAGTTTTTTCATATTTGTAATTTATAAAGCTATTCGCTACAAATTTAAAAAATTTTCAAAAGGAATAAAATAAATAAGAAGCCCGCGAAATCACTTCGCAGACTTCCCAACCTTAACACAAACTTTACAAAACTACAGACATAAAACAGCCTACCTCCGAAAAAGTTCGCTACACAATCACTAAAAAGTGTAAAAAATGTTAATTTATATTCTTAAAAAAGAAGATGTCCATCGGAAAGGTTGAGTTATGGATGTGAGGAAGGGGTAAGTAGATTGTAGTCAAGGGCGTGAATAGATAAATAGTATTGGAGATAGTTGAGACTCAACAATAGATCTATCAAAGTTTTTTTAGTAGACTAAATTTTGTTTTTTTAATTACACTGTAGATTTGATTCTAGTCTTTATTATTAAAAAATTGATGTTCAGTAATGAGTATTATCAATCATTAATTTACAATATTTTAGAAATCTTTATTTTTTCAGAATAAAGATTATCTTTGATTTATTTTTATAATATATACTAATATCATATGAAAATATTACATTTATCTGATTTGCACTTTATTGACAATGAGAAGTGCCATGCGAAAATTAATGAAATAAAAAATAGAATCGTTGAAAATAATAAAGGAAAAGATATTGAGTATTTATTTTTCACAGGTGATCTTGTCCAAACAGGCAATAACATAGAAGATTTTAATAAAGCATTAAGTGTTTTTGTATACGATATAGCCTACAAGCTGAATATTGATAAGCAAAATATTATAATCTGTGCAGGAAATCATGATGTGCATAGAGATCAAGAAATGCAATTAGTAACAGAAGCAATTGATAAAATAAGAACAAATGATGACTTAGATAAATTTATTATTGATAAATCTCAGTTTGAATTAAGCTTGAAAAATATTCAGAATTATATTGATGTACAAGCTTCTCATTATCAAGACAACACTATTATTCACCCATTATATACTATAACTAAAATTAATGATAGAGGTCAGATTATAAACATAGTTACAATCAATTCCTCTTGGCGGTGTAGAGATGACGAAGACTCTGGACGATTGTTATTCCCTAATATTTTTTTATCAGACATAAAAAACAAGATTGAAGAAGATGATTCATTCAGTATTATACTTTTACACCATCCCACAAGCGATTTTAATTATTACAATAGAGTATTAATAGATGAGTTTATTTTGAATCATTTTAGTGTGAAATTTTCAGGTCATATTCACAAAAATAAGATTCAAAAAAGTTACATTACAGATAGAGGTATTGTAGACTTCTTTTCAGAGTCATGTAATTGCGACATATCTAAAAATGAAAATGTAGGCTATTTTTTATTAGATATAAATTTTGAGAATGCAAAAATAAACTTTAATAGTTTTAGAATCGATAGTGATTACATTCACTATCCTGTAAGCTCCGAAGTTGTAAATATTCCTATCGGTAAAGAAAAACGAGAGAAGATAGAGTTTACATTATTACTTAATCAAATATTTGAAAATGAAAATTCGCAATTGAGGAATCTATTTATTTCTGAATCAAACAATAATACATTCTTAGATCTATTTGAAACCCCATTATTAAAGAATACACCAACAATGTCTTTAAAAGGGCTCTCTAAGCAGCAAGATACAAGTAAGATAATTACAGTTGATTCGCTTTTAAATGAGAAAGTAAATTTTGCTATCTATGGTAAAGATAAATATGGTAAAACTATTTTGTTACACTACATTTATCTTAGTCTCTTGAAAGACTTTTCTTATTATCAAAAGATACCTCTTATAATTAATGCTGAATTTTGGAAAAGTCGACAAAAAATTGATGATTTGTTTATTACTAAATACAATCTTAGTAGAGCTTTTCTTGAGAAATATAAAAATAATTATTCATTAGTAATCCTTGTCGATAACATCTATAAAGATCCAACAGAAACGCTTTTAGCAGAAATACAAAATTTCTTGAAAGAAACACCTAATTGTTCGGTTATCTATTCAATTAATGAAATGCTTATATCTCAGCAAATGGATAACGATTTAGATAAAATATCTAAACCCATATATATACATTCTTTAACAGCAAAAGAAATTAGGACTCTTACAAATAACCTAGATTGTGATATAGAGATAAAAGGACAAATCCTGAAAAATATAAAAACAGTATTTAAACAATTAAATCTTCCTGTTAACTATTGGACTGTTTCTCTATTTATTTGGGTATACAAAAATTCTAACAATAAACATTTCGAGAGTAACTTCGAACTTATCGAGTTATATATTGACAATTTATTAGACAAAGAGGATATTGTTACAAATCGTATTTTTAAAATAAATTATGAATCTTTAAAGGAGTTTCTTGGTGAATTAGCTATCTATCTAGTCACTGCATACAGAGAAGCTGTATATAGTATCTCATATGATGAATTGGTTTTGTTTATGCATGAATATAAAGAAAAAAATCGTAGGTTTGTAATAGAGACTGAGTTATTAGCAAAGTTGCTAATAGATAAAGGTATAATAATAAAGAATATACAAGGGAGGTACGGTTTCCGTTTAAAAGGAATATTTGAGTATTTCATTGCATACCATCTAAAAGATGCAGCAAGACTAAGAGACGACATTATAAATAATGATACAATATATTTATCTTTTGGTAATGAATTGGAGTTAATAGCTGGATTTAATAAAAAAGATAAAGATTTCATCAATAAAATATATGACAAAACAAATGATTTTTTTTATGAGGCTACTCAGAAATATATTGACTCAACTAAAGATGATATATTAAATGCAAAAAGTAAGGAATTACAACAAAAAATGAATGAGCTTAAAATGTTCTCAGTTGTATCATCAGAAGTAAATAGTCTAGCAATGTCTGACACTGATAATAGTTATCAGGTAAGCCAAAAGAAAATTTATGAGAGTATAGAGAGAAACTCTCAAAATTTAGAGAAATTTTTATTTATTTTATCTCGCGTTTTCAGAAATTCTAATATTAATGAGAGTAGCTTAAATGACAAAGTACTTGATTTTATATTAGATTCAACATGTAATTTATCATTTTTAATTTTAGAAGAGGGTTTAAAAGAAAAAAATCCGAGTGAATATTTGAGTTTATTATCCACTTTTACACCCTTTGTTGCACAAGGTTTTTTGTCAGAAGCTTTGTCTCAAAGTAATTTAGAAACTCTTTTTTTAGATAAAATAGAACAGTTGAAAAAGTATCCTGGTAATGATTTCAAACTTTATATATTATACACTTTAGTTATAGATTTAGACTTAAAATCTAATAAGAAATATATTCCAGATCTTATAAAACACACCTCCAGTAATATTATTAAATTTGCTATAATATCAAAGTTATTATCCCATCTTATGTTTGGGGTTTATCTTTCTGAGGATACTAAAGATTATATTGAAAATCAAATATTATCAGTCGGGACAGATCTAAAGTATTCTATAAAAGATATGGAAAACCTGAAAAAGTCAATAAATAATATTAGACAGGTAAATAGAACTAAAGATATTTATGATAATCCAAAGAAATACCTAAACTAATGATATGATTTCAACACACTAGAGTATTTATTTTTTATTAAAATATTTATATAATTTATTATTGAATTCAAAATTTAAGGCCTCCTTATTATGTTATTTATGCAACAAATCAAGATACAATAAATCAAAACAACCCTAGCAATACATTCTACATCTTTGCGATACCCCTAAAAAATAACGACTATATATCCAATGATATACAGTCGCTATACTTGCTTTCTTGTGACCCTGGCGGGAATCGAACCCACAGCTAAGGAACCGGAATCCTTTATTTTATCCATTAAACTACAGGGCCGTTAGGCGACACAAAAATATAAAATTATTCCCAGCTTTTGTATACAATCCAAAATTATCTTACAGCCTCCCACAAAGAACAAAAAGAGACACTCTCAGCGAATATCTCTTTTTGACTACAATCGGTTCATTCAATTTAATTCACAGTACAGAACGCCCTGATACGTCGGTATACAGCCATGACGTTTACTTCCGCCAAAAGCATTGCCGACAGAATCAGTGTACCTCCAATCACTGTTCGGCTAGTTATCTCTTCATTCAATATTATATACGCAAATACAGTCGCAAAAATAGGTTCGCACAAGTATGTTAACGCAATCTTCTCGGCCTCGATATACTTCTGAGCCGCATTCTGAATACAATACATGTAAGCCGTAGACAAAATGGCGACAAACAGCAGTGCCTTCCATACATCAAAAGGCAACGACATCGAGACAGCCCCAACGCCCTGCGTAGATACAGTTAATGCACCCGCCAAAAGAGCACAAACAGATAGCTGTATGATAACAAACGGAATAGCCGTTACCTCAGACCGTGAGTCTGTGCTTATCTTGCCTACATACAATATGTAAACCGAATAAAACAACGACCCCACAAACACCATCAGGTCTCCGATCCTAAAGTCTGAGAACCCCGACGCCATGGCAATAATATACAACCCTGCCAAAGCCAAAAGGCACGCCACCCACATTCGTGTCTGAATAGATCTTTTCATAAATAGGAACGCAAACAAAGGAATCAGCACGACCTCTACCCCTGCAATAAACGAGGCATTGGACGAACTTGTATACTTCAACCCAACCGTTTGCCAGCAAATACCCATGAAAAGGAATAGCCCGGCAATAGCGCCTTTACGGATTGTTTCACTGTTTATCTTCGGAATCTGCTTGTAGAATATCAAAGCAAGAATGAAAGTCGCAATCAAGAAACGATAAAACATGAATGTGTAAGGGTGGATAGAATCGAATGCATCTTTGGATAAAGGAAACGAAATTCCCCAAAATGCAGTTCCCAACACTAAGAGAGGCAGGTAAATTTTGCTTTTACTCATCAATCAAAATAATTTAAAAATTAGTATATCTAAATTATTAGGGTATGCAAAGAACTCTTTACAAAAGGATACCCATACTCCCTATTTTCTTCCCTAACGCTGGAGTACAAGTAGCAAAATCCTTATCTGAGCTGCAAAAGTATAGCTTTTTTATACAATAACAAAATCAACAACGAAGAAAAGCCCCATAATAGACAAACTCGATAACGTATAGAAACAAAAAAAGCAACCACAGTGGGTTGCTTTTTCTTTGTATATAAAGATATTCTTTATTTTACTTTATCTACGATTGCTTTGAACGCTTCCGGATGGTTCATTGCAAGGTCTGCAAGAACTTTACGGTTGATCTCTACTCCATTCTTGTGAAGAGCGCCCATCAGGCGAGAGTAAGACATACCTTCCAAACGTGCAGCAGCGTTGATACGTTGTATCCAAAGTGCACGGAAGTTGCGTTTTTTAGCACGACGGTCACGGAAAGCATAGGTAAGACCTTTTTCCCATGTGTTTTTGGCTACTGTCCACACATTTTTGCGGGCTCCATAGTAACCTCTTGTTAATTTCAGAACTTTTTTTCTGCGGTTGCGCGAAGCAACATGATTGACTGATCTTGGCATAATTTACGTTGTTTTGAATGATAGCGGTTTTTTTATTTCAAAAACACTTTGCTGCATACATCCGGTTAATAAATCTTTAAAACTTGCTTTTAAGAAATACAATTATTTCATTCCCAACAATTGCTTAACAGACTTTTCGTCCACCTTGCTTACTGTTGTTGTGTGAGTAAGGTTTCTTTTCTGTTTTTTTGTTTTCTTAGTCAAGATGTGACTTTTGAAAGCATGTTTTCTTTTGATTTTTCCTGTTCCGGTAAGGGCAAACCTCTTTTTGGCACCGGAATTAGTCTTCTTTTTTGGCATCTCAGTTTATTAATTAAATTAATTTATATACGAATGCAATTCTTTCGAACTGCTTATTCTGCGCTTTTTTCTTCGTCCTCTTTCTTTTCCACTTTCACCTTTGGCTTATCTTCCTTCGGTTTAGCAGGAGCAGCCTTTGCAGGTGATTTTTTAGGAGACATCATCATGATCATTCTCTTACCTTCAAGTGCCGGCAACTGATCTACTTTTCCGTAGTCTTCAAGCTCGGTAGCAAAACGAAGCAACAACACCTCTCCTTGTTCTTTAAACAAGATAGAACGTCCCTTGAAGAATACATAAGCCTTTAGCTTAGAACCTTCTTCGAGGAATCCTTTGGCGTGTTTCAACTTGAAGTTAAAGTCATGATCGTCGGTCTGTGGTCCGAAACGAATTTCTTTCACCACCACCTTCACCGATTTGGCTTTGGCTTCTTTTTGCTTTTTCTTTTGTTGATAGAGGAATTTCTGATAATCTGTAATCCTACAAACAGGAGGTTCTGCTGTTGGAGAGATTTCAACGAGGTCAAGCTCAAGCTCATCAGCCAATCGTAAAGCCTCACCAATAGAGTATACCCCTTGCTCGACATTATCTCCGACTAAACGAACTTCTCTAGCTCGAATGTTATTATTGATCTTGTGTAACTCTTCTTTTTTTTGATTAAATCTATTGTTCCTCATTCAAAAAATGTTAGATTCTTTTCCTTTATTTTTCCTTTATTTTTATTTTTAAAACAAAGCTGGGTGCAAAGGTAATAAAAAACTTATTGAATTTGTATAAATTTCCCTATCTTTTTAATTCAAAGGGGGATGTCTCCTATTCTTACTTATGCATCCAAAATTGCCACAGCTTCATCACTTTAGTTTCAATTAATCAGATTTCGTTTTGTATAACGGCTCTTATTTACCAATTATCATTTACACTAGCTCCATCCGATTGAATGAAATCAATAAACATCTTCACTTCATTATTAAAATGGTCTTCAAGTTTTTGCTTTTCATTTTTCATCAAAAGTTTTCCCTTATTATCAAAAATAGCCCAGCCTTTCATTTTACTGGCAGCAATATAAAACTCATTGCCACCCTCCTCGAAGGTTAAACTCAGAGTTGTGATATTATACCGAACACGTCCATCCCGAAATCTCATTTCTATCTGATAAGCGCCATTTATTTTGAGACTAACCAGCATTTTAGAAAAGCTGAATATCGTTGGGTAATAAAGACTATATCGCAAATAATCTCCATCTAAATCGGATTTTATTGCAAATTTGGGATTCGACATTTTTTCATTTACATACCGCTTGGACATACTATACAAGTCTGATGCCGTTTTTCCGTCAACAGGAATAACTAAAAAGTCTTTCGATGTATCAGCAGCGTCTCTCAACCCTTCGGGGGTTAATTCAAATTGTTGCGAAAAAGAGGATAATGAGATCACTCCCAAAATGAGTGTAATTAATAAAGTTTTTTTCATTGTATTGTCTTTTATGTTTGCATTAAAAAACTAATATACGAAATAAAACCTTAAATACCGCATGAACAGACAAACTTAGCCAAAAACAGGATCAAATTATACTCTATATATTACAGTATATATTAATGTAACCCTTAGAGCATCATCGGCATATCCATAAAACGATGAGAATGCAAAGAGTAAGTAGCAAAGATTAAACTACACAAAATCGTACTCTTGCCTTATCGTATCTAATCGGAAATTGTTAACTTTATCAAAAGAATGAATAAAATACGCTAGATGAAAAACATTTTACCTTACGAAAACATTGTGTACGAGACTCATCTGTCCGAAAATGATATACAAAATAGAATAAACGACATTATCAGAATACAGAATACGTACAAAGGATACTCCACAAGTAATGCATTTGAGATAAAACGCAATATAAATTATCAGAATTCTTTTTCACCTAAAATCAAAGGCGAATTTCACAACGAATGGGGCAAGACCATAATCAGAGTAAAAATGAAACTTCCTAGTTATGTTATTATTTTTTTGGGCTTCTGGTTCTCATTCATTATTCTCATCGGTATCTTGTTTCCTTTTTTAATAAATGAGAATGAGTTCGGCATATTTTCTTTAATTCCTTACGTAATGTTGATTATGGGATGTGCATTAACGATAGGAGCATTTAAGTTTGAAAGCATCAGAAGCAAAAAAGACTTACAGCAAATATTCGAGGCAACGATAATTAAGTGAATGCTCTCAGAATCGGAACAATAAGAAAGCTGAATTCTTGTACAAATACAAAGAGTCCCAAAAGTTCTTATAACTTTTGGGACTCTTTTATATTACGTAGTAAAAATGACGATACTTAAGCCTGCTGTTCCCAAGCATTCATCATCTGTTCCATTTCTTCATTTAGCTGTGCGGCAAAGTTCACAAACTTCATCGAGCCTTTATCACCATCCCCCTGTTTGCGGATCGAAACCTCTTCACTTTCTGCTTCTTTCTCTCCTACAATCAGCAAGTAAGGGATACGCTTCAATTCGTTGTCACGGATTTTGCGTCCAATCTTTTCGTTACGGTCGTCGACCTGCGAACTGATACCCTGTTGCTTGAAATAGTGAGACACACGGTGAGCATAGTCGTTAAACTTCTCGCTGATAGGCAATATCACCACCTGATCGGGAGCAAGCCACAATGGGAATTTTCCTGCTGTATGCTCTATAAGCACGGCAATGAAACGCTCCATCGACCCAAACGGCGCACGGTGAATCATCACCGGACGGTGTTTTTGGTTGTCGGCTCCTGTGTATTCGAGTTCGAAACGCTCCGGAAGATTGTAGTCTACCTGTATTGTTCCCAACTGCCAACGGCGACCCAATGCGTCTTTCACCATAAAGTCGAGTTTAGGGCCATAGAAAGCCGCTTCGCCAAGCTCTACACGTGCCGGCAAGCCTTTTTCTTCACAGGCTTCTATAATGGCACGCTCTGCTTTTTCCCAGTTTGCATCGCTACCGATATATTTTTCACGATTGTTAGGGTCTCTGAGCGAGATTTGTGCTTCGAAGTTTTCAAAATTAAGAGCCTTGAAGATGATAAATACAATATCCATCACTTTGAGGAACTCCTCTTTGAGCTGCTCAGGCGTACAGAAAATATGCGCATCGTCCTGAGTAAACCCACGTACCCTTGTCAGTCCATGAAGCTCGCCACTTTGCTCGTAACGGTATACAGTACCAAACTCCGCCATACGCAAAGGCAGGTCACGATATGAGCGCGGAACAACTTTGTATATTTCGCAGTGATGAGGACAGTTCATCGGTTTCAACAAGAACTCCTCTCCTTCTTCCGGTGTATGTATCGGCTGGAAAGAATCCTGTCCGTATTTTGCATAGTGACCCGAAGTCACGTAAAGCAATTTACTACCGATATGCGGTGTCATCACCTGTTGGTATTCGAATCTCTTCTGTATCTTCTTCAGGAAGTCTTCGAGTTTGAGGCGCAACTGTGTACCACGAGGCAACCACAATGGAAGGCCTTTACCCACATTTTCGGAGAAGGCAAACAGTTCAAGCTCTTTTCCGATTTTGCGGTGGTCACGCTTCTTGGCTTCTTCGAGCATCAAAAGGTACTCGTCGAGCATTTTCTTTTTAGGGAAAGTGATACCGTAAAGACGTGTCAGCTGCTTGCGCTTTTCGTCGCCACGCCAGTATGCACCCGCCGCACTAAGTATCTTCACTGCCTTGATATACGATGTATTGGGCAAGTGAGGGCCACGGCAAAGGTCGGTAAATACCCCTTGTGTATATGTTGTAATGGTTCCGTCCGCGAGGTCGTTGATAAGTTCTACCTTATACCCCTCGTTACGGTCGCCAAACATTTTGAGCGCATCGGTCTTTGTTATACTCTGACGTTTGATCTCTTCCTTATTGGCTATCAGCTCCATCATTTTAGATTCGATCTTATGAAAATCGGCATCTTTGACAGGAGTATCACCAAAGTCTATATCATAATAGAATCCATTCTCGATGGCAGGGCCTATCCCAAATTTTGCATGAGGGTAAAGTATCTGCACCGCTTCGGCCATAAGGTGTGCCGACGAATGCCAGTATGCATGCTTTCCGTCTTCATCTTCCCATTTCAGCAATTCGATCGTCGCATCCGTATCTATTGGTCTTGTTAAATCCCAAACCTCCCCGTTTACCTTTGCGGCAAGCACGTCTTGCGCCAAACGGGAACTGATACTCTCAGCAACCTGCATAGATGTTGTTCCTTTTTCGAATTCTCTTACGGAACCATCCGGAAATGTAATTTTAATCATATTCGTCTTTCTCTTTTTTTAGTTATGCAGCTCCTACAAATAAGCTGCTTTCCAGAACTTGCAAAAATAAACATTTTTTACAGATTAATATAATTAGCCATCACAGATTTTATTCAATTCCACTATTTACGCCCCGCATCCATCTTTCCGAAACCTACGTTATTGAAGCTTTCTTCATAAACTCTTCTTATGTATTTAGTTATATGATTATTAAAGGGTTGTTTTTTTATATAATAATATTATCTTTGCATAATATTTGTGACAAACATTTATTAAACGAGGCAACACAAGTCGGTAATACGGAAGACTTATTTATGAATTCTGACCAGAACAATATGTTTATTGAGCATATATTTCTTTCTGATGATGCACAAGATATGTTTATTTCATTGGTAGCATAAAGTCGGTTTACATATAATTTTTCTTTATTTTCAATCCACTTACTTCTCTTTTATTTGTCATAAACAAATTAGACATAAAACTTTACAAAAGTGTATACTAAACAAATACTGTATTTTATAAAAATTAAAATCTTATTCCTCTGTCTCTATGCCAGAGAATAAATAGCACGACTTGCAATTTTCATAAAAAAGAAAAAAGCGATAAAAAAAATAGATACTTACAACAAACAAGACTATGCGATTATACACGATTATTGATAAAACTTAAAATTGAAAACTACATGAAGCAGACAAACATGAGACAAATGCCAAAACGCATATCCTTCGGGGTATTATTATTGCTGATAGCAATTTTCTGCACAAATCTGACAACAAATGCACAAGTAACCATTGGTTCGGGTGAACCTTCTGCTACCGGAGCATTATTGCAGCTGAAAGATAAAGACAATATTATTGATGGTACAGCCAATGCCTCCAAAGGGTTAGCCTTACCACGTGTAAACCTCTCACAGAAGAATCAGCTCTTCCCTATGTTTTTGAAAGATTCGAGCAATCCGACTTCCGGACCTAGCGATGATTATGCGGCAAACAAGACGGGCATAGATCAGATGCACACCGGACTGATTGTATATAATCTGGTAGAAGACGACGATAAGGAACTGTGTCTGGGACTAAACCAATGGGACGGTGAAAAGTGGAATTGCTTCGAATCTAAGCTTGGTAACGCCGTTGTAGAAATAGGTAATTGCGACTCGTTGACCTTTGCGGGGATATACCAAAACAATGTATCGCTAAACGCAAGCAATTACATGACTATACCACTGCACGTAACAAAAGCAGGGGCATACAATATAATTACAATGCCCGATCCGTCTAACGGCTATTACTTTACTGCTTCGGGCGTTTTTCTGACTACGGGTTATTATTACCTTTCTATCCCCGGTGCAGGAACACCAACCAACCATACAGTAGGAACAGCAGGTGATCTCATAAAAATAACATTTAACGGAAAACAACTGACCACTTGCGACCCTTTGCGAATCAATGTGGAAGATTCTTCGGTGAAACCTGTTTACAATATGTCTTGTACTGCCACTAAGGTGAGAGGTGTATATGAGCTAAATAAACCGCTCGACCCTGATGCAAATTACATTGAAGTGACATTGAATGTAACAGCCCCATACGGAGCAACCTACTCTATTGAAACAAACACAGTAGATGGCATTTACTTCAAAGGCTCGGGTCTGCTAAGTACTGCCAGCCAAACAGTAAAACTTCAAGGCTATGGTACTCCCACCAGTGTAGAAAACAAGGTAATGACAATCACATCCAACAGTTCTTCAAATGCTTCCACCTGTAAGGCAACCGTTGTGGTAAGCTATCCTACAAAATCGGTATTTGCGTTCGGATATTATGAAAATACAGCCGGATATCTAGGTCAGCCCGGATCGGGACTAAGAAAAATGATGGATGCTTCTGTCAACTTTGGTAATACAGAAAACAGCACCGTTAAGATAGTACCTTATTCAGCGAATCAAACATTCTATCCATACAATGTTGTAAGCGGAGGAGCAGCCTACAATACAGCCACTGTTAAAAGCTATCTGGATACAAAACCCGATATTGTTATCACTGGTTTTGACCTCGACCCTCTCGATAAAGCAACTATGGCAAGCAATTTGGTCGATTATCTGAAAAAAGGAGGTGTCCTTATCTTTGTATGCGAACGTCAGGCAATGGTGAAAGCTTTTTTTGAAGCTCTGTATCCGGGATATACCATCACGGCAGACTGGACAACAACCAATGTGATGTCTCTAAACTTTGTGAATGACGACGTTGTGAATGGTCCGTTTGGCGATATACGTGGGCTTTTGTGGGGTAATGACAGTTATGGTGCTTCGGGTGCTCAAGGCTTACCCGATGATGACGATATAGTAATTATATCTAAAAATAACAGTGGAACACCAATGATATTGAAGCACAAAAGATACAACCTCCTCTTCATAAGTGAGGGCGGGTTTGCAGCCAACTTCAATGGTACGACAGGATCAGGAGCGGGTGGATCGGCTTCTACATATCCTCTAGCTATCGACGCCAGCTTCAAACCTACCACACGTACGGGATGGACCGGAGGTAATGTAGAAAATGCACGACTTATGGCAAATGCCTTAGCTTGGGCAATAAAGCAAGCTCAATTTAATGGGATAAATACACCGTAAATTTATATTATTGAAGAAGTGGGGACAAACACTTCTACTGCATATTAGAAAGAAGCCTGTATATAAACAGGCTTCTTTTGTTTTTTAGGGGGGAAGTAAGGTTGAGTGTATCCCCTATTTTCGAGAGATCATTTCAACCGATTATTTTTAGTCATAACCTCTCACCGGCAAATCCCCGTCGTAGATATAATAAAAATTAGCTCCGAACTCGGAGCTAATAAAAGGTTTATTATTTGATTTCAATTGAGTTACTTAATCAGCAGAAGACTATTCAGTCATACGCTTGATAATGCTATAAGCTTCTATCACACCAAGCTCTCCTGCTTTGCGCATATCATCCAAAGCACGGTCTTTGTCCTTGATCTGGAAGCGTGCCAATCCACGATTATAGTATGCTTCTGCAAACTGAGGGTCGCGCCTGATGGCTTCGTTATAGTCTAAGATTGCCGCACGGAAATCATTTTGCTTGTAGCGTATTTCCGCCCTGTTGTAGTAAGCATATACAAACTCAGGGTTAAGCTCTATAACCTTGCTGTAGTTCTTCACAATGAGGTCGTACTCCATCTTTCCCGGATCGAGCATCGATGCTCCTGCCCCAGTCAAAGTAGCATCTTTCTTCGCATTAGCTCCTGTCAAAGAAGAAAGGGCATCGGGCTGTTCCGATTTCTTATCATATTCAGGAACGTTCTCTTTCAACTCCAATTGCTTGGTATATACCACCGCCAAGTCGAAATAAGCCAACGTAAATCGAGGATCGAGAGCAATCGCCTTATTGAAATTCTCAATAGAGTTGCCAAAGTCTTGGACTAGCATGTAATCCAATGCACGAGCATAGTACAACTCTGCATTCGCAGGGCTTTCCTCTATCCGTTTCGACAGTTCGTTTATCGACCAGAAATGATCCGCTATCTGAGGCTCATTCAGAGCGGCTTCGCTATTGGTTATCCTCAACTTTTTGGGCAATGTAGACTTGCGGTTAAGACCGTCTACCAACTGGCTATAATATACAAAACGTCTGATGTCGTTCGGTTTTTCGTAATAAGTAATCACAAAGCGAGGTTCGAGCTCAAGGCGCACTTGCTTATTCTGAATACGTCCACGAGAGTTACTTTCGTACTTGCTCTTTTCTTCGTCTTTCTTATCGGCAACAACAAGCAAGTTAAATTTATCGATATCCTTATCGGATGTTTCCCTTGTCTTAGCCTCCTCTTCGGTAATGCCTTTGGCTGCCATTTCTTTATTCTTACGGGCCTCTTCGTTTCGGGCATAATTGAAGTCACGCTCAGCACCCTTCAGGTCGTTTTGCCTGCGTTTGATTTCGCCCCTGCTATAGAATCCGTGATAAAACTCGGGATACTGGGCAAGCACCACATTGAGGTCGGCAATCGCTCCATTGTAGTCGCCGATGTTACTCTTTATGAGAGACCTGTTGAAGTAAGCAATATAGTTGTTAGGCTCAAACTTGAGTACTACATCGAAGTCGGCAATGGCACGGTTATCGTCACCCACCTGTGCACGTAACAAGCCTCGGTTGAAGCGAGCAATTATATTGTTTGCATCAAGCTCTATAACCTTGTCGTAGTCGGCCATAGCACCACGAAGGTCGTTTTTGGAATAACGAATAAGCCCCCGGTTGATATAGTTGCCCGATTGGAGAGGTTCTATCTTTATAGCTTCGTCTAAGTCCGCCAAAGCCTTATCATAGTCTTTCTTGTAGTAATGGAGCAATCCACGCATAGAATACGACTGAGCCATATACTTATCCTGCTTGATGGCTTCATTGTAGTTTTCGAAGGCCTGAATGGTATCTCCTTTTTCCTGATACATGGCGCCACGTGTTAGATACCCCTGAGTATATGTGGGGTATATGCGAAGCAGCTCGTTCAGATATTTCTCGGCTTGGTCATAATCTTTCTTCTGAATGTTGACAATACCCATATTTACGAGCGTAAACTTATCGTTCGGGTAGTTATCCAAAGACACTTTATAATCTTCCAACGCCCCGTCGTAATTATTCTGATTTTGACGGGCATCGGCTCTCAACTGATATGCCTTCGATATAAACGGATTTCGCTCCAATGCCAGCGTACAATCGTCTTCCGTTCCTTTAAAGTCGTCGAGATAATATTTTGCGATTGCCCTATAAAAATAAGGCTCGGCAAGATACGGCTTTGCTTTTATCACCTGATTGAAATACTGAATAGCAAGCACGTAATCTTCATAATAAAGCGAATTTCGACCGATGAGGATTACTCTATCCGTATTTATTTGGGCAAAACTAGACAGACTGCTGAATAAAAGGAATATTGAGAATAGAAACTTTTTCACGATTATAGTGTATTAATCAACGATTGGCAAATATATGAATAATACATTAACAAAAAAGAAGAGAGACCGTTGGAGCCTCTCTTTTTTATATTTTTTAGTTTTTCGAAATTTAACTTTCAAAATAGTCGTCGTGATAATACGAATTCTTCTTCAGATAGTATGTCTTGTCACCATAGTAGCGTGATGTTCCATAATAACCTTCCCTACCCTTCACATCGTTGAACACCAAGGCTATATTTTCTACACCATCGAACCCAAGTTGTGTAATCACGCTCTTGAAGAACGCCTTGTTGGTTTTGGCTCGGCGAACCACAAACAGCGTTGTATCGGCCATAGAAGAAAGGATGTAAGCATCGGAAACAAGACCTACCGGACTACAGTCTACGATAACATAGTCGTATTCTTCTTTCAGGTGTTCCAACAATTGCTTTGTTTTGGCAGTCTTGATCAGCTCACTCGGATTAGGAGGCAGCGTTCCGGCTGGGATAATATCGAATCCGTAGTCGGGGTGCGAAATAATGATCTCGTCCAGAGTAACCTGCCCTATCAGATAGTTGGATATTCCCTTTTGTGCGTCGATCTGTAGTGTTTTTCCTACCGAAGGACGTCTGAGGTCGAGATCGACAATAATTACCTTCTTACCCATCAACTGGTAAACAGAAGCCACATTGGTAGCGATAAACGTTTTACCATCGGCAGGTTCGGTAGAGGTAACCAATATGGTGATTTTATTTTCACGCTGAGCCATATATTCTATGCGTACACGCATATTGCGGAACGACTCGGCAAAGCTCGATTTGGGGAAATTCTTCACCAGCACAACACCGCCCGCCAGCTTTTTCGATATATTCTCGATAGTCCCGATAACAGGCAATCCCGATATTTTTTCACACTCCTCTTTAGATGTAATCGCAAAATTGAGAACCTCTTCTTTGACTACGACAAAGATCAACGGAATAACCAAAGCTATCATCAGGAAGTACATATAATTTTTGCTCTTCTCGCCCGTATTCATCGCTCCGCCAACCATACGTGGATATTCCCATATAAAGTTGTCGGGTGTATTGGATGCTCTTTGTATCTTGGCTTCGTACTGTCTTTGGGTAAGAAACTGGTGATACATCTCGTTGACATTGTATTCTCGCTGATATTTTATCAAGTCTCGTTCCTGCGGAGGCAGGTTGTCGAGCTTGAGATCGAGGTTCTGGTATTTCTTCACCAAGAGGTCTTTCTGATCCTGAAGCTTCACCTGAATAAGTTGCAGCTCCCTCAATATCTGCACACGGCTCTCGTTCAGCTTGTTGATAGCCGTCATATAAATCGGGCTCTTAGGTCCTAAGTTCTTCGACTTTCTAAGCTCCTGATTATATTCCTCAACGTATCTCGACAATTTTATTTCGTCTGTCAACCCTATACTTATAGGATCTATCAGCTCTGCACTACCCATAATGCCTTCTTTGATCTTCTGTGTAGTAAACAGTACTGTTTTTTCTCGCATCGCCACCTGATCTCTATCCACATCGGCAACATCAAGCTCCCGCCTCACGGTAGCCGAAGACACTTCATATACTCCCGTCTCTTTTTGGAATCGTTCGAGCTTGAGACGTGATATATTCAGCGAGTCGTTGATAACGGTTATCTGGGCATCAAGGAATTTGATCGTCAGGTCGGCCTGTTGATTTTTCAAAGCCAGATTATAATCCTGAAATTCATCCAAAAGAGCTTTCAGATAATCCATATCCTTAGCCGGATCTGTTCCGTACATGCTGACGGTAAGAGCCGTAGAGTTTTCGGTTTTGAGGGCAGTAGACACCCGTCCGCTATACATCCCTGTGAGTTGGCTATTGGTAAAAAAGCGGAAGCTAAAGGGCAGAAAGTCGCGCTTGAAGTTTTTCGTTTTGCGAATCGTCCCTTTAAAGAATTTATTCTCTACAGGACTATCAAACACTACATTGAAGGCTTCTTCGGGTTCTCCGTCCAAGCCATCCTTGTAGCTCACACGTATCTGGCTATCGCTAACGTATGCCACATCAAAGACTTTGCTGTATGCCCCGGGCGTAATATCTGTTTCGAGGCTGTCGATAGCAATTTCGATGGGCGAATCGGTGTAAAGGCTGATATATTTAAACCTTGTCTGGATAAAGTAGTCGATATGCATCTTCTTCGGCAGGTTCTTTACCGTTCTTTCGGTAAGCCCGTACGATTCCAATACAATCTGCTGATTTTCGGTGTTACGCAAGATACTTCCCAGCGGCACTGCTCCCGATATCATACTCGATCCCCGGTCTTCGAGTATTATCATAGCCTGAATTCCGTAGAAAGGCACCCACGATTTATTTTTTATAAATGCGTATGCCATAAACAGCGCTATCGAAATAACAAAGAGATACCAGTATTTCAATATGCGGTAAAACCAAAGTACGAAGTCGAAAGACAAGGTCGTCTTGGCCTTTATCTCTTCGAAATACGGGTCCGTATCAGCTCCAGGTTTATTATTTATGTCCATCGTAAAAAAGTATTTGTGCTAGAAAGGGTTGCTTTTGTATTTATATCGATCACCAGCGATACATCACCGTATACACGAGGAATGTAAGAGGGATCATCATCGTTGCCGCAAACGAGCCTAACGATTCTATATTAAAGAACGAATTCTTGTTTGTAGGGAAATATATCAGGTCGTTGGGACGTATATAGTAAAACTCGGACTGAATCACATCCTGGGTTCTGAGGTCGAAAGTTTTTACTATCGAATTTCCCAAAGCGTCTCTACGGATGATACTTACCTTCGACAAATCCATCGTACCCGTAGTCTGCTGCGATATGGCCAATGCCTGATAAATGGTCATATTATCTTTATAAACAGAATAGAAGCCCTGTTTGTTAGACGCAAGTATATAAAAATAGTTGCTTGACAATGTCACTTTTACCTGTGCATCGAGGATAGACTCCTGTATCAGCTTCTGGATAATATCTTCTGCCTCCTGAACCGTACGGCCTGCGACCTTCACTTTGCCGAAGAAAGGGAGAATAACTGTACTGTCGCTGTATATAGTATATGCTTTGAGAGCATTCTGATTGGGACCCACCACCGAGTTGAAAGCACGGAATACTTCTTCGTCGCTGGTAGAGATAGAGCATGATATTTTATCATCCACAGCCAGCCTGTATTCGGTATAGGGCTGTAGAGGATATTGCAAGTTGATATTTTGCAGATAATTTATTTCTTCACTCGAGATGCAGGAAGAGAATATACCAACCATCATCAAACCGGATAACATGTAATATATTATAGCCTTCATATCAAAATACTCTAAGTGTAAATACAATAACCCCGGCCACTGATGTCAGCAAACCGAACAAACCGGCAAAAGAAGTGGTTGTACCAAGAAACTTACGTTTCATCTGAGGGATATACAACACATCGTT
This sequence comes from Dysgonomonas sp., assembly GCF_035323175.1. NCBI lineage: Bacteria > Pseudomonadati > Bacteroidota > Bacteroidia > Bacteroidales > Dysgonomonadaceae > Dysgonomonas > Dysgonomonas sp. The sequence goes on from NZ_DAOKYH010000003.1 coordinate 60,479, forward strand.
GGGCTGTATATAGTAATATTCCGAATCTATGATATCCTTGCTTCGGAGGTCGAATGTTTTTACGGTAGAGCCTGTTTCCGTCTGGCGGATAATGCTCACTTTCGATCTGTCGGCGTATGCCCCTATCGTGCTGGCTATAGAGAGAGCCTGATAGATAGTCATAGTGGTACTGGGCATATGTATGCGGTTTGCCCCCGCTTCGCCAAGTATGCTGAAGTATCTGTTGTAGAGAGACACTTCGGCAGTAGTTCCGTCGGCATAGGCATTCAGCTTGTTGGATATAACATTCCTTATTTCGAGCATCGTTTGCCCTTGCACATACACCTTACCGATGTAGGGAAATGTTATCGTTCCGTCGGCATATACGGTTACAGGAGGTACTCCGGCTGCATCATCGAGACCTCTTGTCTGCGAGTAAGCGTCTACACCTGTACGCTCGCTGATACCTTGCCCCGAAAAACGAGGGGTATAAGCCGAAAACATGGCTTTGGTTTGTTCATCCCATGCATATACAACAATGCTGAGTTGGTCGCCCGGTATCACACGATATTGATCGGGCTTGACTGACGTTTCGGGATATTTAAGTTTTATGTCTTGTAAAAAGTCTGTGTCCTTGTTTGTTACACAAGAGCTAAGACTGTAAAAAATAGAAACAAGTATTATAAATACCTTGATCACACTTTTCATAATAACAGGTCTTAGTTTTTTGTTTGCACCGGTTTTACTCTATATCGGCAATTTGTCCTCCCCTTTAGTAGGTTATTTAATTTAGATTTTATCAATTGTTTTCTGATTCCCGAGATAAGGTCTACAAACAGTACGCCTTCTATATGGTCGTATTCGTGCTGAATGCAACGTGCGAAGAAATCCTCATACACCTCGTCGTGAGCTACAAAATTTTCGTCGAGATACTGAATGCGGATTCTCTCTTTACGCTCCACCATTTCATTGATTCCCGGTATGCTGAGGCATCCTTCTTCCAACTTCACAGGCTCGCCTGACTCTTCTACTATCCGAGGATTGATAAACACTTTTTTAAATCCTGCGTATTTGGGTTCATCTTCGGCCAGCGGCTCGAGGTCTATCACAAAAAGGCGAATAGCCAATCCTATCTGAGGTGCTGCCAGTCCGATGCCATCGGCATTGTACATGGTTTCGAACATATTGCCGATAAGCGTCTCCAGATTTGGGTAATCTTTTGTAATATCTTCTCCGACTTTCCTAAGCACCGGATGTCCGTATAAGTATATTGGTAATATCATTGTTTAATTATTTGCTTTGTAATCGTAAACTTTCCATGTACCCTTGCAGTATAATAGTTGCACTGATCTCGTCTACAAGGCTTTTGTTCTGTCTGTCTGTTTTCTTTAATCCTGCGTCCAGCATTGTTTTGTGTGCCAAGACTGAAGTGAACCGCTCATCATAATATTCTATCTGCATATCGGGATAGAGAGATTGCAACTTCTTAACAAATGGACGGATGTGCTTCATGTTCTCCGAATATTCGTTATTCATTTGTTTTGGCAAACCCACAATGATGCGCTCTACATCTTCTTTCTGCAAATATGTTTTCAGATAATCCAAAAGAGTATGGGTGGGCACGGTAGTCAGTCCGTTAGCTATTATCTTAAGTGTATCCGATACTGCGATACCTGTCCGCTTTGTTCCATAATCCAGAGCTAAATATCTTCCCATATTATTTCGGCAAAGGTAGAAAAAATATTTATTTCCCTCTAATATAAAGAAGTAAATATAATAAGCGTGTCATTTCTTTTGACTGCTTCATCTTTTGGGGAGCATAATTTTGATACCGACTAATCAATCATCTCTACATTTGTAACATCATGAAACAACAATTGTTTTCGGTCGGCATGCAAATCGTAACAATACAAGTCTTTCTTAAAATATATACAGGCAGCAAGAACGAGTCTTACTGCCTGTACTAATCCGAAATCCAATATTAAATCTATCAGATGCCGAAACGGGCATTTACATATAAAAGGGCAATCATCTTTCTTTTACCTTTTACCATCCTTTGTTCGGGTTCTTATCCCACCATAGTTTTGTACTATAGTTATCTTGTCCGCCTAGCAGTTTCACAGCCTCGTTGTAGTTCTGTGTATTATTGTTCTGCTCATCAGGCGGGAACGGAATACGAGAAGCGAATCTTGTTTTCAGATTTGCATCGGTATTCGAATTTAACAATACAGGGAAGAAACGTGGATATCCGGTACGGCGTTGTTCGCTCCATGCTTCTTGTCCCAGCGGATACATTGCAATCCACTTCTGAGTGATAACTCTCTCCAATTTGGTTTCGAACGGATCTGCATCATTCCATTTTATTGTAATCGTGCTTATGGCTTTTGCTGCCAACGCAGGATCAGGATCATTGTAGTCGCCCGGTTTGCTTACTGCATCTTGCAGGTATGCATCGGCTCCGCTTGCCAACCACTGAGAGAATGACAGCTTAACGCCTTCTTCATAAAGTTCTTTAGCTGTACCACCCATATCCCAGCCTCTTAGTGCTCCTTCGGCTCTTAGGAATGCTACTTCCGAAGCAGGAAGCCACAGCGTTGGTGCTGTTTGGGTATAAGTAGCAGACGAATATTTATCGGCCCAGTCTTTTCCCGGAACAGCAATACCTGTTCTCAAACCAAGATATTCAGGACCATTTGCCACCTGACTTTTTGTAAAATATCTGGACAAACGGGGATCGCTATAGCCCGACAGATAGGCGATAATATCGGCACAAGCTCGCGAGTCGCCCCATGATGTCGTTACTGTCCAGATTGGATTTTGAGGGAATGCATTCTGTGCAATATCATTATTGCTTACAATTACTCCCAACGTATGTTTTACGGCTTCTTCTGCTTTTTGTTTAGCAAGTTCAGGATTTGCATATACGATACGCATTGCCATACGAAGCTTGAGCGAGTTGGCATATTTTATCCATTTGGTAAAATCTCCGCTATATACTTTGTCAAACTTAGCCATCGCCGTATAGTTCGGGTTGGCAGCAACAAATGTTGTAAGCTCGGCAATAGCAGCATCCAGATCGGTAAGCATATTTTTGTATACATCTTCCTGACTGTCGTAAGCCGAACCAAGGCTTCCACCACCCACTTTGGAGTAAGGGATAGGTCCGTACAGGTCTGTGATACGTTGCATAGATGTAACACGCAATATCTGAGCCCATGCATAAAGAGGTCCTTCACCTTTGGTTTGCTCCTTCACTTGTGTCCATCCTCCGTATACTTTTTCGAAAGCATCCTTAAACGGAGAGTTGATCCATCCGGCAGGTGCATTGAAAGTAGAGAAGTTTGAAGACCATGTATTTGCAATAGACAGATAACGTCCGTATGGGTCACCGATAAGGTTTTCGCCCATCTGATAAGCATTTTCCTGTGCAGGGTACGCATAATTGAGCATCTGAGGGAAAAATGCACCCAGCTTGTAGTAACCTTCAAGGATTTCCTTGTCGGTAGGTTGAGCAGGATTTCTGTTCATGTCTTCGAAGTTGTCGGTACATGATACCAAAACAAGTGAGCACAACAGTGCTGAAGCAAGTCCTGTTTTTATCTTTTGAAATATATTGTTATTCATAATTTTAACTTTTAATATTGTATGAACAATAATCGTAATGAATTAATATTAGAACTCTACCTTAACGCTGAATCCCAAATTGCGAAGACTTGGCTGCATAAAGTAGTCGATACCCTGGAAGTAAGTTCCGGTAGAAGCTGTTGCTTCAGGATCGAAAGGTGCTTTGTTGTAGATCATCCACAAGTTGCGCCCTACGAACGATACATTTACTTTCATTACATCGTTGAACCATTTACTAGGCAGGGTATAACCTACCGATACTTCTTGCAAACGAACGTTGGTGGCTTTGTAGATATAATCTGACAATAAGCCTTCGGTTTGTCCTGTTACAGAATAGTATTTGTAAGGGTCGATCTTCGTATTACCGATCATTACGCCTCCATTGTCTCTGGCAACGGCAGTAGCTTTAGTTACACCAAATCCGTCCAAAATAGCCTGTGTAGGAGAAACAACGATACCGCCCAAACGTGCCGATACGAGGAATCCGAAATTGATATCTTTCCATCTGAAGTCGTTTCTAAAGCCTAGGTTCCATTTTGGAAGCACCGAGCCCACTTTATCCATTGTATTTTCGAGTTCAGGACTACCGTTTTCGTTCAGAACGACAGCGCCTTTATCATCATATTTCAATTTTTTCTTAACATAGAAGTCACCCATTGTACCGCCTGCCATCAAACGGAATTCTGAAGCTCCGATACCGCCCTGAGAAATAGACTCAAGTGTAACCATTTCACCAGTAACAGGATCAGCATATTTACCGAGCTGCTTAATCGTATTTTTGTTGTAGCTGGCAGTAAATGTAGAGTTCCAGTTGAAGTTACCCCATTTGTTGTCGGCTCCCAATGTGATTTCCACACCTTGGTTTTCTACATTACCTGTTTGTATATACATCGATGTGTATCCTGTAGTAGGTGATACCGGTACTTTAAGCGTCTGATTTTTGGTATTAGACTTGTACCATGTCATGTCGAAGCTTACTCTGTTACCCCAGAATTTAGAGCTCAATCCGGCTTCCCACGATCCTGTTCTTTCAGGTTTAAGGTCTGTAATCGGCATATATGTGTTGGTTTTCCAGAAACCGCCCTGCTCGTCATATTCGTATGTCGGGATAGACAGGTTGCGAGGAATAGCAGAACCTACCGAAGAGTAAGACCCACGTACTTTCATGTACGAAATAAAGCTTGGTAATTTCACCATTTCGGATACCACACCCGAAACCCCTACTGATGGATAGAAGAATGAGCTGTTGCTTGTATTTGCAAGAGCAGAAGCCCAGTCGTTACGACCTGTCAATGTAAGGTATAACATACTCTTCCAGCCTAGTTCCACATTGGCGAATACCGACTGAGTTTGTTCGTGCCAGCCATCTTGTATCAATCTGGTTTTAGGAGCATTCTTGTCGATATTTGTTATCGCAAAGAAGTTAGGGATCATCAACGATGCACCATCTACGCCACTTTCGTCGGAACGCATATCAGAGATACTTGTACCGATATTGGCAGACAAAGAGTAGCTGCCGAAGTACTTGTTGATGTTTAACAACAAGTCGGCATACGCTTGCTTATAGTCTTCTTTTGTAGACTTGAAACGTCCTGTTTCGGATGCAAACAATTGGTGAGTAGAAGCATAATTCTTCTGAGTGAAGTTATTCTGCGAATTGTCGAGACGTGCACGTCCCATTACATTCATCCAGTCGAAGATATTGTATTGCAGGTTGACGTTCATCATATAACGGTCACGCTTGTTTACCATTCTGTTGCGGTTGATAATCCAATATGGATTTTGCATCCCTAAGCCTTGGTCTCCAAACTTCCACTGTTGTACGTTGTATCCCAATGCATCGCTATATAATTCATAGTTTTTAGCATAGCTGAAGTCTTCACCTCTCGGATACGTATATATTGCAGTAAGCGGATTGTAATATTGTCCCTGAGCCATCATATTCTGGTCTTTTTGCTTGATATAGCTAAAGCCGAAATCGAGGATCATTTTATCGTTCAAGAATTTAGTTGTATTCCTCAACGTTGCATTGTATTTCATATAATCGTTTTCAGGTATTATACCATTGGCTTTAGTAGAACCCAACGACATAAATGTCTGATTCTTGTCTGTACCTACCGACAGTGTAGCCGATGTTTGGGAAGTAGCACCTGTATCGAAAAAGTCTGAAGGATTGTAAGTGTATTTGTTTTGCACATCGCCCCAGCTCTTATACTCACCTGTTTTGTTTCCATATTTGTTTTGGAAATCAGGCATCACAAACGGACGAGAGAATGTAGTCTGGTTCGATATTGTCACTTTTGGTTTACCTGTTGCTCCTTTTTTGGTTGTGATCACAATCGCACCATTTGCAGCGTTAGACCCGTAAAGGGCAGCAGCGGCAGGACCTGTAAGCACCGACATGCTTTCGATATCGTCGGGGTTGAGGTCTGAGATTCCCTCTCCACGAGGCTGATCGGCATACTCATTGTTCTGATTCAATCCGCCCTTATTAGCGTTGAAGATAGGCACACCGTCTATCACGTACAATGCGTTGTTATCCTTTGTTATAGATTTAGATCCACGCATTACCACACGTGTAGCTCCACCGATACCGGCAGCAGATGCATTGATGTTTACACCGGCAACTTTACCCGACAGGGAGTTCATCAGGTTTACATCTTTTACACCTGTAAGCTGATCGCCTTTTATTTCTTGTACATTGTAGCTCAATGCTTTTTGTGCTCTCTTGATACCCAAAGCGGTTACCACCACTTCGTCAAGGTTCACGTCGCTTTCTTTCAATACTACGTCGAACGAAGTTTGATTTCCTACATTCAGCGTTTGCGAAACATAACCAATATAAGTTACTTCCAACGTTTTTCCTGCAGGAACTTTTATCGAGAAATTACCGTCAATGTCGGTCATTGTACCTGTAGAAGTACCTTTTATGGCTACACTAACCCCGATAAGCGGTTCGCCATTCTTATCCTTTATAGTACCTGTTACCAACCTGTCTTGCTGAGTTGCACCGGTTTCTTTGGTATTTGCATTCGCCGAAAGGATAATATGCGCACCTTCCATGCTATAGCTGATATTTGTATTCTTCAACACATGATCAAGCACCTCCGCAGTGGGCTTGTCTTTTACGTTCACAGTCGTTGTCTGATCTACACCAACCTTGTTGTTATAAATAAACAAATAGCTGGTTTGGCTTTCGATTTCGTTTAAGACTTTGGCTAACTTAACATTTTTCAGGTTCATTGTCACTCTTGCACTCTGAGAGTAAGAGTTTTCAGCAAATAGAAATTGGATGCTGCATAATAGACATAAAATAAAAACCCTCATGATTTTTGTCAATTGTTTTAATTCCGGATATTTTAAATAAAAAACATCCTTCAAATCATTATTTTTCATAGATTTGTTTTGTTAATGAGATTGATACTCTTTTTTATTAAAACTGTATTGGTTTCACGTGCCAAAAAATGTTGCAGCATTTTTTGGCACTTTTTGTTACGATCAGGTATTTTTCATTGGCTTACATTTTAGAGTGATTGTATTTTTACTTGATATTAATGATATGGGTCTCAGGATCCCTTTGGTATTCAAATTTTATATCTCTTTGCAAAACCCGTAACGCATAGTCGATGCCGTCTACAAAACGGAACTTACCGGTGTACGAATATTTGCCTACGTGCGTATTCTCTATATTGATTTTTAGTCCGTATATTTTTTCAAAGTCGCGCATAATGCTGCCAAAAGATGCATTGTTGAAGCTGATCAAACCCTCTTTCCATCGGTAGGCATCATAATCTTCGATACCCGAAACCTCGAGCTTACCATCTCTCAAAACGGCTCTGGTGTTGGGGCTGAGGATCAACGACTGGCTAGGGTCGGACGTAAGATCTACTTTTACCTTACCATCCATCAGTGTGGCCACGAAATCGTCTTCACCCGAATACGCCATCACATCAAACTTGGTTCCCAGTACACTCACATTTCCTTTCGATGTTTCTACTATAAAGGGTTTATCCTCGTTGTGCACCACCTCAAAATAGGCTTGCCCGTCGAGCTTTACGATACGTTGTTTTTTATTGAAAGAGACCGGATATTCTATTTTGGTACGGGCATTGAGCCATACTTGTGTACCATCGGGCAAAGAAAGGTTTACATATTGCCCGGCAGGAACACTGATAGACTGCATTCCATAGTCTTCATTACTGTTTTTTATTTGCATGTACAGCAATCCGCTCATAAGCAAGATAGCAATAACAGCCGCCACTTTCATAAATGTACCGAACAGTATTCGTTTACGGTCTGTCGACGGTTCTTCTACCAATATGCTACTATCGGCAGTGATGCTGCTTTGATCGTGATGCAAGATCAAGGCATCAAAAAGTTTTCTCTCCTGATAAAACTGCTCCTGATTCTGAGGCGATGCATCAAACCATTCTTTTATTGTTTGGTCTTCACTATCAGTAGTTAAACCTTCAAAAAACCTAAATAACAATTCTGAATCCATTTACTTTTTGCGACTATTTATATTTTTTCTATAAGAATGTCGTGTATAAGAATAACAACCGAAGGCAGTACATCCCTAGTCAAAATATTGTTAACAAATATTAAAAATAAAATTCGGTTATAAACAAGAGCTACTTATTCAGAATAAAGAAAAGTGCTATCCACGCCGAAAGGTAATCTTTCAGGTTTAGTCGAAGCAAGCTCAAGGCTTTTGAGATGTGGAATTCAACTCCTTTAGTAGTAATGCCAAACATTTCGGCTATTTCTTTATGCGATTTTTCTTTGTAACGGCTCTCAACAAATATATCGATTGTTCGCTGTGGTAGTTTGGCCAGTGTATCTCTCACAATCTGCTGTATCTCTTCGGAGAATATCTCTTCGGGGTCGCATGCTTCCAACGAACTGATACGCACATCGAGCTCCCATTGGGCGTAGCTACCCATATCGGTAAGTATCTGGCTTCTGCGTTCTGTTTGTTTGAGGTAGTTGAGGCATTTGTTTTTTATTATCGTCAATATATATGCCTCTATATTAGAATCTGCACTCAGGCTATCCTTATTGTCCCAATAAATCATGAAGGCCTCTGTGGTGAGGTCTTCTGCAACATCCATACTACGTACATACGAATTAGCAAAACGAACAAAGCGGTTATAGTATTTAGTGAAAAAACTATTAAACTTTGGATTTACAGGGTTAACCATTCATACATCATTTAGACAATACAAAAGTAGGAACTATTTAGAACCTGTTTAAATTTTCCACGAATATTTTTCTATGAATATTTCTCCGATTTTCTTCGTTCATTTTTAGTCTCTTTTTGTCCCCTTTATCCTTTTGTTCAACTTTAATAGCCTGCTATTATCGTTTCTCAAAAGAATAAATCATCCTGAAAATAGTTCTAAAAATTGGAACGAGCAAAATTCAAACAGACTCTTAAAATATTAACTGTAAGATTACATTTTTTTGTAAATCTTTCACAACGGAAATACTAACACAAAATCTCACAATAAAAAGAGTCGGCACAACTGCTGCGTACCGTATATCATTACCATACTCTATATTTGCCTTGCTTCACCCAATTAAGTGTCAAATATCACAAAACATTTCCATTAAAACAACATATATGCCAATTATCTAAAATACCTGAAAGCTATTCTATAAATAAAGAATTATGGCTAACTTGCAGCCGTTTTTCGCCGGGACGTAAACCCCGACATTTTTTCACCCAAAAACTTTCTGATGAAAGACTTTATAACACTGATAAGGAGGTTTGTACCTCCATACAAAAGGCAAGTAGTACTAAATCTTGTGTTCAACATACTGAGTGCTATCCTCAATGTATTTTCTTTTGCGCTGATAGTACCTATACTCCGTATATTGTTTAAGGTAGACGAAAAGGTATACGAATACATGCCTGTGGATACTTCAAGCATCAGCACGATGCTCAACTATAAGGTTCTTGAAAACAACTTCTACGCATACCTCTCGGATATGATGGCCACACACTCGGGCGGAGCAGTATTGCTTGGCTTGGGGCTAACCCTTGTGGTAATGACCTTATTCAAAACCGGCGCCACCTACCTCAGTGCTCACTATATTGTAGATGTACGCACAGGCGTGGTACGGGATATCCGCAAACAGATAAACGACAAAATACTATCGCTGCCTCTCGGTTTCTTCTCGGGAGAACGCAAAGGCGATATTATTGCACGTATGACAGGGGATGTAAACGAGGTGGAAAACTCGGTGATGAGTTCGCTCGATATGGTTACCAAAAACCCGATCATGATACTCGTATATCTGGGTACAATGCTTTTTATCAGTTGGGAACTTACCATCTTCGTATTGATACTATTACCTATAGCCGGATACATTATGGGCAAGGTAGGCAAAAGCCTCAAACGCAGGTCGGTGACAGCACAAAACCAATGGGGAAGCCTTGTTTCGCAGATAGAAGAAACGCTGGGCGGATTGCGTATCATCAAAGCATTCAATGCCGAGCCGAAAATGAAAACCCGTTTCGACTCGTCTAACAATATTTTCAGAAACATGTCGAACAAGATCGCTCGCCGCCAACAGATGGCACACCCCATGAGCGAATTCTTGGGAACGATTGCAGTGGTTTGTGTACTCTGGTTTGGAGGAACACTTATATTAGACGGATCGGGATCGATGGACGCATCGAAGTTTATTTATTACCTGACTATATTTTATCTGATCATCAATCCGGCCAAAGACCTATCCAAATCGGTTTATGCCATACAAAAAGGGATGGCTTCGGTTGAACGTATCGACAAGATACTGAAAGCAGAGAACAACATTAAAAATCCGGCTAATCCGAAACCAGTATCGCTAAACGAATCGATCACCTACAGAAATGTAGAATTCAAATACGAAACCAGCCATTGGGTCATCAAGAATGTAAGCCTCACCATACCTAAAGGGAAAACAGTTGCCCTTGTGGGACAATCGGGCTCGGGCAAATCGACGATGGCAGACCTCCTACCCCGTTTTTATGACGTAAACAAGGGAGGTATCTATATCGACGATGTAAACATCAAGGATGCCGATATACACGACCTCCGCTCGCTGATGGGTAATGTAAATCAGGAAGCAATCCTTTTCAACGATACATTCTACAACAACATTGCTTTTGGCGTAGATGATGCCACAATGGAAAGAGTGGTAGAGGCAGCCAAAATAGCCAATGCCCACGACTTTATCATTGCCACCGAAGATGGATACAACACAAATATAGGCGACCGGGGCAGCAAACTGTCGGGCGGTCAACGCCAACGCATCAGTATAGCTCGTGCCATCCTAAAGAACCCTCAGATACTGATTCTCGACGAAGCCACATCGGCACTCGACACCGAATCGGAACGTCTGGTGCAGGATGCTCTCGACAACCTGATGAAGAACCGCACCACGCTGGTTATCGCTCACCGCCTTTCTACAATAAAGAATGCGGACGAAATATGTGTGATGCACGAAGGCGAAATTGTAGAACGTGGACATCACGACGAGCTTTTCGAAAAGAATGGCTACTACCGTAAACTGTGCGACATGCAGCAGTTTTGATATGCCAATGTGAAAATATGCCTATTGCCAATTTTGATTTCTTATACCATTGGCACATCGGCACATTTATCAATTATTAATTAATAATCAATGGGAAAAAATAAGCTTGCCAAATTTGCCAACATGGAGGAATACCCGCACGTATTCCAATATCCGTTTGCCGTTTTGCAGGAAAAAGGATTTGAGATGAAAGGAAAGTGGAACTCGCTTTTCTTCAAAAACGATAACCCGATAGTCCTCGAACTGGGCTGTGGCAAAGGCGAATACACCGTAGGGCTTGCAAAGCTGTATCCAAATAAGAATTTCATAGGAGTAGATATAAAAGGTGCACGCATGTGGACAGGGGCAAAGCAGTCTATCGAAGTCGGTATGCAGAATGTAGCATTCTTGCGCACGCACATCGAACTGATAACGCACTTCTTTGCAGCGGGCGAAGTATCGGAAATATGGATCACCTTCCCCGACCCACAAATGAGCAAGGTAAACAAGCGGATGACCTCTACCCGCTTTATGAAGCTGTACCGTGAGATTTTGTCCGACAAGGGTATTGTACATCTCAAAACAGACAGCAACTTTATGTATACCTACACCAGCGAGATGGTGAAAGTAAACGCTTTGCCTGTACTGTTCGAAACGGACGATCTGTATCACTCTCAGCTTGTGGACGATATACTTAAAATACAAACCTACTATGAACAACAATGGCTGGCAAGGGGTTTAAATATCAAGTATATAAAATTTGAATGTCAACATCGCGACCACTGGATAGAACCCGACATAGAGATCGAAAAAGACGACTATCGCAGCTTTGGGCGAAGTAATATATTAAATCAATCAACTAAAAATGGCTAATATATATCCTAAATTAATTATCGACGCACTGCGCAATGTGCGTTATCCCGGCACAGGGAAGGATATCGTAGAAATGGGATTTGTGTCTGACGATATCCACATCGACGGAATGAAAGTAAGCTTTTCTCTACTTTTCGAAAAAGCGAATGACCCGTTTATCAAATCGATAGTGAAAGCTGCCGAAACAGCTATCCTGACTTACGTCGACCCCAATGTCGACATAAAAGGAAATATTGAAGTAAAAACCCAACAGGTAGAAGCACCCAAACCGGTGAAAGCTCTGCCTCAGGTAAAAAATATAATTGCCATATCGTCCGGGAAAGGCGGTGTAGGCAAAAGCACCGTATCGGTAAATCTGGCGGTTGCCCTTGCCAAGAAAGGCTACAAAGTGGGCTTGCTCGATGCCGATATCTTCGGGCCTTCGTTACCCAAAATGTTTGACGAAGAAGAAGCTCGCCCGTTTCTTGAACCGATTGATGGAAAAGAATACATCGTTCCGATAGAAAAGTATGGCGTAAAAATGCTTTCGATAGGTTTCTTTGTCAACAGAGACGACGCTGTGGTATGGCGTGGAGCAATGGCAGGGAATGCATTGAAGCAATTGATAAACGACGGCAACTGGGGCGAACTCGATTATTTCCTTATCGACTTCCCACCCGGAACAAGCGACATTCACCTCACACTGGTGCAAACGCTTGCAATAACCGGTGCGGTAGTGGTCAGCACCCCTCAGCAAGTTGCGCTTGCTGATGCCCGCAAGGGAATCAATATGTTTACCAACGAAAAGGTAGATGTGCCTATCCTCGGGCTGGTAGAGAACATGGCATGGTTTACTCCTGCCGAACTGCCTGAAAACAAGTATTTCATCTTCGGCAAAGAAGGTGCAAAAAATCTGGCGGAAGAAATGAATGTACCATTACTAGGACAAATACCTATCGTACAAAGCATTTGCGAAGGTGGTGACAAGGGTGTGCCTGTAGCATTGAACGAAAATACGATCACGGGAATGGCATTTGCGCATCTTGCCGATAACTTTATCAGCTCGGTAGAGAAACGTAATGTAGAAAAAGCCCCTACTCAAAAAGTAGAAATACATAATAGATAAAAAAAGAAATATTTATTTATTTTCAAATAAAGCCTTACATTTAGAGCTATGTAAGGCTTTAATTATTTATTATCATGAGAAAACTCTTATACCTTATCTTTTTTTGCGGACTATTTTTTTCCGCCTGCACCTCTTCTAAGCAAGAAGCTACTTTGGTAGGCAAAATTGACAATCCAATCTCCGATATTGTTACCATTTCATACTGGACTCTTGAGAATGACAAATGGAGGCATATCGAGGATACCTGTTCTATAATTGACGGAAAGTTTTCATTCGATTTGCATATAAATGATTTGACTAAAGCCGATCTTATATTTAATACATTTCATGCCATATCTATATACATAGAACCCAAACAGATGGAATTATCCCTATCTGCCAAAAACTTATTCGATTATAAGCTGACAGGAACCGATTCGGAAAAAGAATACCAACCTTTGAAACAGCAAATAGCTAGTTTGGAAGACAGCCTCAGAGTTTTAGTCTATGACAAGATTGAACCATTGGTGCGACAGCTTGAGAAGAACCCAAATGAAGAGAATTTCAAAGTATTTCAAGAAGAGAGAGAGAAACTAGATCCAATCAGACTGCTTCTCAATAATAAATTAGAGAAGATAAATATAGAATATATAAAAAATCATCCTAATTCATTTATAGCGGCGGGACAACTGCTTTACATTATAAAGCGAGCCGAAGTCTATGATTCTCCTACGGACAGTGCAAAACTATTGTATAATGAACTCTCTGCCAAGGTAAAAAAATCGCAACTCGGACTCCTCGCCCTGAAACAGATACAAGATATTGATGATGAAAAAGCTCTGAAAGAAACAACAAATATTGGGCAAAAAGCCGTAGACTTTTCTACTTATAGTCTTATTAGTGGGGATACGGTAAGATTGTCCGATTATAGAGGAAAATCTTATGTGCTACTCGATTTTTGGGGTAGCTGGTGCAGGCCTTGCCTGCAAGGTATTCCGTTTCTGAAAGAGATACACAAAAAATACAATAAAAAAGGCCTTACCATCATTGGTATAGCATCAGAATCAAAAAAAGAGCCCTATCTAGATGCAGTAGAAAAGCATAATTTGAAAGACTGGCCTCAAATATTAGATGTACAAAATCTCGAAGAATCAGCAAAAGGGAATACAAATAAAGAAGATGTAAAAAACAAATATTATATTGACTCTTTTCCAACCTATTTACTTATCGACCAGAATGGAATAATAATAGGAAAATGGAAAGGAACGAGTGAGGAAAATGATAAGGAGATAAGTGCAATGCTGGAAAAACTCTTACTAAAAAAATAAACGTAAACTATAAAAAGTCTATCTTCTTTGTCTTCCTGAGCGGAGCGAAGAATCTCAAAGATTATCGCTACACTCAGGAGGACTAGAAATATTATTACCCCAACGGTTTTATCAGCGACCAGTGGTTATGGATTATTTTCCACTCAGCCTTGTCGTTCAATTGATACACTTCGGTACAATTCCATCGGTAAAGCTCTTCGCCGGAATAAGAAATCAGATTATATGTCAGTACAGCCGTTTGCGGATATACTTGCACCACAGGGTCTATCATTTCGTAACGCTCTACCTGAAAATTATTTCTCATACTCTCATACAACTCTTTTATTCTCTCAAAGCCGTCAAGCCTTTTTTCTTGATACGGATCAAAATAAGTAAAGTCAGGAGAGTAAATAGCCAGATAACCGTCAGGGTTCCCTTTGTTCCACAATTCCAAAGCAGCAACTTCCATTTCGATGATCTTGTTCTTGATGATTTCTTTATCCATGTTTTTTATTATTAGATTATGTATTCTTTATCATTTCGCTTCTCTGTCATTCTGAGTGTAAGAAAGACTCCCGACTCATTTTAATAAAAGAGATATTTATTAGACAAAAATAGAGATCGTTTACCTATTTATCAGGATATAAACTACGGAGAAAATAGCACTTTTCAACGTTTTTCACTATTGCGATATTGCAGCGGTGTAGAGTGGGTATATTTTCTAAAAAAGCGAATAAAATAAGAAGATGTCTCAAAATTAAGATGCTCGGCTATTTCAGATACAGACAAACTGGAATAGGCCAGCTTCTTTTTTGCTTCCGCAAGTATCTTATTCTGAATATAAAGCTTTGCATTTACACCCATCGCCTTTTTCACGATTGCATTCAGATAATTGGGTGTTATACACAGCTTGTCGGCATAATACGCTGTGTCGTGAAACTCCCTGAAATCTTTATCTACCGCTTCTACAAAAGAGTCGACATGCCTGCTCGGCGTTACTTGCATTTCGCCTTCAACTTCATTTTGCTTTTTGTATTCACGGTCGAGGAGCATGAGTATTTCATAAAGCAATGCCCTTAATATATGTTTGTCTTTCGACTGATAGTCTTGTATTTCGGCTGTTATATTGCCAACTAGATATGCTATCCGCTCCTTTATAGCAGTAATATCTACCTTATGAATCTTTCTTTGTGTTCCGAAATACGAAAGGCTTTGCAGAAAGAGCGGATCATTGAAAAAAGAAAGTAGAAATTCACCTTCAAAGATTAGTGCATAGCCATCCGGCGTATTTTCGCTTTTTATCCATGCACGCACATCTCCCGGCTTTGAGAAAACGACATCGCCACGATCCAACGTGTATTTGCTATTGTTGAGACCAAACTCCACATTATCACTCTCTATAAAAGTAATGTCATAATAAGATAATGTGTGTACAGGATCTTTTTGTATATACTTCTGTATATCCGCAAGCCTGACAACATCGATAAGGAGTTCTTCTCCGTATTTTGTTTTATGAAAATTATATAGAGGTATTGATTTCATTCGTTTTAACAATATACAAATCTACAAAAAATCGTTACAGATGATACGAAGCAAAAGCAAAATTCATTTCTGCCTGAAATTAAAATAGACTTTTACAAAATGTAACTTTTTTCTTTTATAGAAAATCTTTAACTTCGAAGCTAATATCATCAAATAAATATCTGATATACATGAACATTAAATTGCTGCAAACCGACATCCTATGGCAGAAGCCTGAAGCCAACAGAGATCATGTCGAGAATTTGATAGATTCGTTATCAGATTCTACAGACCTTGTCGTTTTACCCGAAATGTTCACCACCGGTTTTTGCACATCGCCCAAAGGTGCTGCCGAAAAGGCTGATACAGACACACTGCTGTGGATGCAATCCATTGCCTTACGCCGCAA
The DNA here is from genome assembly GCF_035323175.1 of Dysgonomonas sp. Lineage (NCBI taxonomy): Bacteria > Pseudomonadati > Bacteroidota > Bacteroidia > Bacteroidales > Dysgonomonadaceae > Dysgonomonas > Dysgonomonas sp. The sequence goes on from NZ_DAOKYH010000003.1 coordinate 76,836, forward strand.
TATGGCTTTGGCAGGAAGTGTAGCCACCGAAGAGAATGGAAAATACTACAACCGTCTTTATTTCGTCAAACCCGACGGAAGCTATGTGACATACAACAAACGCCATCTGTTTACCTTTGCGGGAGAGCATAAAGAATACACCGCCGGAGAAGAAAGAGTCGTTGTAGAATACCTCGGTTTCCGCATTCTGTTGCAGATATGTTATGATGTGCGCTTTCCTGTTTATTCGCGCAACAGGGGTGACTATGATATGATAATATATGTAGCCAACTGGCCTACCGTACGTTTGGATGCATGGAATACCCTAGTGCGAGCCCGTGCCATAGAAAACGTTTGTTATGTAGCAGCCGTAAACCGTACGGGAAGTGACCCTTATGTACAATACAGCGGAGGAACAGCCCTTTATAACTTTATGGGAAAAACCATCGCCGAAGCCGGAGCAGAAGAAGGTATTGTAAGCGGAACAATCGATATGCAGGATTTAATCAGGTTTAGAAGTAAATTTCCTGCGTTACAAGACGCAGATCAATTTAAACTAATATAAGATTTTGTCAAACGGAGAGACGAAGCATCTCATCCGTTTATCGCAAGAAATCCTTATTTCTTACAACTGCAATTTGTTAAATCGAAACAATCTCAAGCAACAATAATTTTTGAAGGCATTCATCACCTCATCAAGGTAATTAGCTTATTACTAAGCAAAATATGTTGTTTAACATATAAAAAACATCACAAAACAAGCATGGAGGCGAGCCAAATGTTAATTTAACTCCTCCATTGTTATTTTTACTTAAAACGTTTTTTTAACGGTAAGAAAATCAACAAAAAATAGATAGTAAAAGGATTAAATTTTGTAAATTCAAAACAATTTTTAGTTCGGAGCGGAAACTGATAAACAAACATATTTTCAGTTGGTATTTTAGGGAGAGAGTATGTTTGTTATTGTCTATCTAAATACAATTTTTTATCATGAAAAAACTAAAAAATGTTGGTCTACTGATTGGTCTGCTTCTTGGTGTTAACCTATCTACGTTTGCAAGCGAAGCCGACCTGGCGATTCCTGATCTCCATGAGGGCACCTTCCACATCTTTGGAACTGCGATTACTTCATGGGATTTTTTATTTTATGGTGCACTGATCATTGCTGGAACATTATGTTTCAGTCTTCTCTTGTTCCGTCAGGTCAAGAGATTACCTGCTCACGACTCTATGCTCAAAGTTGCTGCTACTATTTACGCCACTTGCCGGACATATCTGATCCAGCAAGGTAAATTCCTTCTGATGTTGTTTGCATTGATTGCCCTTGTGCTATGCATCTACTTCTTCGGATTGATCGGGCAGTCTTTCGGAGTTGTTATCCAAGTCTTGTTATTCTCGGTTGTGGGTATGGCAGGGTCTTATACTGTAGCATGGTTTGGTATTCGCGTAAATACCTATGCCAATGCACGCACCGCATTTGCTTCGTTAAAAGGACGTCCGTTGGATGTCGTTAATATACCGTTGAAGGCCGGCATGAGCGTCGGTCTGTTCCTCATCTCTCTTGAGCTGGTACTTATGGTTATTATTCTTCTTTTTGTGCCTCGCGAAATAGTAGGTATCTGTTTCTTGGGATTTGCTATTGGCGAATCGCTTGCAGCAAGTGCCTTGCGTATTGCCGGAGGTATCTTTACTAAGATTGCCGACATCGGTTCTGACTTGATGAAGGTTGTTTTCAAGGTGAAAGAAGACGATCCTCGTAATCCGGGTGTGATAGCCGACTGTACGGGCGACAATGCCGGTGACAGTGTAGGCCCTACAGCCGACGGATTCGAAACATACGGTGTAACAGGGGTTGCTCTGATTGCATTTATCACATTAGCCGTAGAAGATCCGCATATTCAGGCTAAACTGATAGTATGGATATTCGGAATGCGTTTCTTGATGGACTTCTTGTCAGGCTGTGCATTCTTTATCAATCAGGCTATATCGAAAAGACTATACGGAAATAAAAAGGAATTCGACTTCGAATCTCCTTTAATGCGCCTCATCATTATCGCTGCTGTTCTTTGTATCTCTGCGAGCTTCTTTATGAGCCACCTATTGCTAGGCGATATGGTAGAAATCACAGGCAACCCGGCAAATGGCAGCCTTTGGTGGAAATTGGCAATTATTATCAGCTGCGGTACACTTGCTGCGGTATTGATTCCTGAGTTTACGAAGTTCTTTACCAGTTCCAAATCGAAACATGTGAAAGAAATTGTAACCGCTTCTCGCGAAGGAGGCCCGTCACTGAATATCCTATCGGGTATTGTAGCCGGTTATTTCGGAGCATTCTGGACAGGATTGCTCATCGCAGCTCTGATGACAGGTGCATTCTTTACCGCACAGATGGGATTGGATGCCATATTAGGCCCTCACGCCTCTATCTTCGCATTCGGGTTGGTTGCATTCGGTTTCTTATGTATGGGCCCTGTAACCATTGCCGTAGACAGCTATGGCCCTGTAACAGACAATGCCCAATCGGTATTCGAATTGTCGCAAATAGAAAGCATTCCGAATATATCTGAAGAGATAAAGAATGAATATGGTTTTACGCCTAATTTCGAAAACGGAAAACATTTTCTCGAAGCAAATGACTCGGCAGGTAATACCTTTAAAGCTACAGCTAAACCGGTATTGATCGGAACAGCCGTAGTAGGTGCTACAACGATGATATTCTCCATTATTCTACTGCTCGAAAAAGTAGGTTTATTGAAACTGTCCCTAACCGATGCTCCGGTACTTCTCGGGCTGATCTGTGGTGGTGCTGTTATCTTTTGGTTTAGCGGTGCTTCTATGCAAGCCGTTACCACAGGAGCTTACCGTGCTGTAGAGTTCATCAAACGCACATTCGACATCACAAAAAAAGAAGCCGATATAAAGGACTCTATCGCCGTGGTGAAGATTTGTACCCAATATGCACAAAAAGGAATGTGGAACATATTTATTGCCCTTATTTCGCTTACATTGGCGTTTGCATTCCTCGATCCGAACTTCTTTGTGGCTTACCTTGTGTCTATCGCCGTATTCGGATTGTTCCAAGCCATCTACATGGCAAATGCGGGAGGTAGCTGGGATAATGCTAAGAAAGTAGTAGAAGTAGACCTGAAAGAAAAGAATACCCCTCTGCACGAAGCGGCAGTAATAGGAGATACAGTGGGCGACCCATTTAAAGATACCTCGTCCGTATCGTTGAACCCTATCATCAAGTTCTCTACCCTATTTGGTCTGTTGGCAACAGAAATCTGTATAGAAATGCGCTCCAACCCTGACAGCGATTATTCTATATTTATCGCTATACCATTCTTAATTCTGGGCTTGGTATTTGTTTGGCGCTCATTCTATCGGATGAGGATTCCGATAAAGACTGCATAACAATTTGATGTAAAATATTGAAGTTTGTATATAATAAATAGGGATAATCGGTAAAGATTGTCCCTATTGTTTGTTTAGGCGATTAGTCTATCGGCAGTTCTGTGGATATGGCAATCCTGTTCCAGCCATTGATAACTACCGCAGCCATTATTACCTCAGCAAGTTTAGACACTCCCAATATCTTTTCTGCTTGTTGATATGTTTCAGCCGAAACACCGCCTTTGCTGATAAGGGTAACCTCTTCTGTCAGGCGAAGTATTGCCTTCTCGCTTTCAGAATATAAGTTACCTGCTTCATGCCATGCGTTCAACAAATAGATACGTTGTTCGGTTTCCCCGATTTTACGAGCATCACGGGTATGCATGTTCAGGCAAAAGGCACAACCATTGATTTGCGAAGCTCTTATTTTAATCAACTCCTTTTCGATAGGAGTCAGAGATGTTTGTTGTAAAGCATTTTCCAGAGACATCATTGCTTTGTATAGTTCGGGAGCAGCTTTGTACATATTCAATCTTTTATTTTCCATTTTCGATATCTTTTTTTGAATTAGTAATACAAAATTAGCCATTCCGATAGACTAGAATCTTAAACTGGTTTAAGAAAGAGATCTTTCTCTATCCATCGACAGAAAAAGAGATTAAAAAAACATAATCTTATGAAAAAGAAGCTATTTCAAAGGGGTTCTCAATCTCACAGATTGAAAAAAACGGCTTTTTTTCGTATATTACTAGCGTGATTAAAAAATAAATATATTATGGCATTAAAAGAAAAGATAAAAAAACTGGCAACTGTAAAAGCAGGGCCTTGTGTTAGTATCTCTCTTAATACACACAGAACACGCCCTGCCAGCGATAAAGATAAAATATTGTTGAAAAACCTGCTTTCGCAAGCAGAAAAGCAAATAGTTGCCGAATATGGAAAAAGAACAGTAGCTCCCCTTCTGGAGAAGATAGCGACTGTAGAAAATAGAGTGAACGAGAACAACAATCTCGATAGCCTTCATGTATTCTTATCGAACGATACGGAGGAAATCATCAGAACGTCGTGGACTGTACCCGAAGATAGGCTAAACATTCGAAGCACGTTCAATCTGCGCCCCCTAATAAAAGCATACAACCGCAGCAAAGAGTACCTGATACTTGTATTATCGCAAGGAGGGGTACAGCTATATAAAGCATTAGGAGACGGAATTGAAGAAGAAGTAAAGAGCGATGGATTTCCGTTTGAAGGATCGCCGTATTACATACCCAACAGGGCAGAGAGAAGCAATGCTAAACGTGTAGACGACCTCATCCGTGAGTTCTTCAATCAGGTTGATAAAGCAGTGGTGAAAGTGAATCAGGAAACCGAGCTGGAGTGTGTTGTTGTTTCTACCGAAGAGAATTTCAGTAGACTGATGCAAGTAGCCGATAAGCCCGACATCTATATAGGATACACATCGATAGACTACAACAACTCGAAGCCGCACGATGTAGTCAAACCCGGCTGGGAGATAATGAAGCAGTATATGCATGAACACAGGTCGGAAGCCATTGTAGAAATGAAAGAAGCAATATCGAAGCATAAAGTTCTTACCGATTTGCAGGAAATCTACAGGGCTGCAATAGATGGAAATGGCGAGATGTTGATCGTATACGACAAGTTTTCGCAACCCGTAAGAATGATAGATGAGCGAAACTTCGAACTGGCAAAAGAGGCGAATCAGCCGGACGTAATCGATGATATTGTGAGCGATATAGCATGGGAAGTGATATCGAAAGGCGGAAAAGTATTTTTCACCATGCAAGACGAAATAAAGGAATTGGACAAGATAGCCCTTAAAACAAGATATTAAGTTATGTAAAAGTGGCATCTTCCCTAAAAAAATAAGCGGATATCAAATGAATGATATCCGCTTATTCATACACATAGACTGCTTGCTTATAGTATATATTAGCTCATAGAGCAGTTAATCGGTTTCAATTGTTTGAAGAAGTCGTTACCCTTGTCGTCTACCAAGATGAATGCAGGGAAATCTTCTACTTCTATTTTCCATATCGCTTCCATTCCCAATTCAGGATATTCGAGGCACTCAAGGCTCTTTATGCTATTCTGAGCAAGTATTGCAGCCGGACCGCCGATACTTCCCAGATAGAATCCGCCGTGCTTGTGACAAGCGTCTGTTACCTGTTGGCTACGGTTACCTTTAGCAATCATTATCATGCTGCCGCCATTAGCTTGGAATGCGTCTACATACGAGTCCATACGTCCCGCTGTAGTTGGTCCCATCGAACCGCTTGCATATCCTTTAGGCGTTTTTGCAGGCCCTGCATAGTAGATCGGATGATCTTTGATGTATTGAGGAAGCCCTTCGCCCTTATCGATACGCTCCTGAAGTTTAGCATGGGCAATATCACGTCCTACGATGATTGTACCGGTGAGTGACAAACGTGTAGAAACAGGATATTTAGACAGCTCTTCAAGTATTTCTTTCATCGGACGGTTGAGGTCTATTTTCACACCTCCTGCTTCGCCGGCATTACGCAATTCTTCGGGAATAAGCCTTGTTGGATTATCTTCCATTTTTTCGAGCCATATACCGTCTTTGTTGATCTTTCCTTTTATATTTCTGTCGGCCGAACAAGAAACACCCATGCCCACAGGACAAGATGCACCGTGACGAGGCAAACGAACCACACGGATATCGTGAGCAAAGAATTTACCGCCAAATTGCGCTCCAAGTCCAAGCTCCTGAGCAGCCTTCAATAATTTGGCTTCCATTTCCAAATCACGGAACGCACGTCCGCCCTCGTTACCCGAAGTAGGAAGACCATCATAATATTTAGTAGAAGCCAACTTAACGGTTTTAAGATTGGTTTCGGCTGATGTACCGCCAATAACAAATGCGATATGGTAAGGAGGGCATGCTGCTGTACCCAACGATTTCATTTTTTCGATCAGGAACGGCTCTAGTTTCTCAGGCGTAAGCAATGCTTTTGTTTCCTGATAGAGATATGTTTTGTTTGCAGAACCACCACCTTTAGCTACAAAAAGGAATTTATATTCATTTCCGTTTACGGCATACAGGTCTATTTGCGCAGGCAGGTTCGTTCCTGTATTCACCTCATTGTACATATCCAGAGGCGCATTTTGCGAATAGCGCAGGTTGTCTTCGGTAAATGTATTGTACACACCCTTCGACAAGGCTTCCTCGTCGTTGCCGCCTGTCCACACATTTTGTCCTTTCTTACCCATAATGATGGCTGTCCCTGTATCCTGACAGAAAGGGAGCACCCCTTTTGCCGAAATCTCGGAGTTGCGCAGGAATGTAAGCGCCACAAATTTATCATTGTCGCTGGCATCGGGATCAGACAATATCTTTGCCACTTGCTCTTGATGCTCGGGGCGTAATAAGAATTCTACATCGTGAAAAGCATGTTGTGCCAGTAAAGTAAGAGCTTCAGGTTGTACTTTCAATATCTCTTGTCCTTCAAAATTAGCTGTAGAAACATGATCTTTCGAGAGTAAATAATACTCTGTGGTATCCTTCTCTAATGGAAACGTCTCTTGGTACTTAAATGATGGTGTTGCCATGATTAATATTTTAATAGTTGATTTATTTTACGCAAAAGTACGAAAATAAAGGCAGTGTTTCAAGCATAAGAAGTTTATAAAAAATTAAAAAGCCACCTTATTTATACTAAAAAATGTAAGACCCATTATCATTCACGAAAAATCTTGTATATTTGCGCATTATATACTTAAGTAAAAGAATATTGACGTATATATAAATTTCAAAAGCGAACACAAACAAATGAATTTAAGCAAATATATCATACTCGTTTTGATAACATCATTACTTCCTTTTTTAGCTTATGCCCAGAAAAAAGGAAACAAATATATAGTGACTACAAAAGACACAACGCTGATCGTTAGCAACAGAGGCGAAAAAGACCCCCAGAACAAATTTTTGTTTAATAAAATGGGAGCGGATGCAGATTCCGTTTCAGCTATCCTAAAGTCAGACTATAACTCGCTGGAAGGTGCACTTATGGATATCGACAGGCTGATAGGACAAATAGAAAAAGACCAGATTCTGTTGAAAACGGGCAACACAAGCTTAGCTTATCGCCTATCGAGAGCAAATATAGATAGCCGCGACAAAGAAAAGAGAGCACGCATAATAGCGGATAGCATCCAGCAGGAAATGCTGAAAAAATCTGCCGACGAATTGGCTCAGGAATATGTTAAGTACGGCAACAAACCTTTATACTTTATCAATGGTACAAGGGTACAGTCCGAAGTTGTAGATCGACTATCACCTAACGATGTAATTAAGCGTGATTTTATAATACAAAATGCAGCATCGGGCAATCCGAATGGCGAAGTATGGATTACCGTTACCGACAAGGCAATCAGCAAGCTCAATCTGTGGGCAACCGAAAAGAGCTCCGACAATTATGTGTATCCGTCACCGATAACGCCAACGGTGAATACCAAAACAACAGACAGAAAAGAGGAAAAAGCACCTAAACGTTCTGTAAGAAGAATAAAGGCAGACAGGGCAGAGCAATATAACGACAATCAACAGACTGTAACATCGCCTGTATATCAGCCCGAACCGACAACGACAGAGCAAAAAACGAACAATCCCGCTCAGCAACCGACACAAGGTGCAGGAGATAAGAATATTAAAACAAAGAAAGATAACACCTCAGTACTTAGTGGCGACCGCCGGACTATCGTAAGAGCCAGAACGGTGAACAACGAGGAGGTGAAAGTAAACGAGCCTGAAGGCAATACAGAAAACCAATCGAATTAGAAGGTCTGATCTAAGACACTGGAAATAACAACAGGAAAGTGCGTATACTCAAGTGTATGCACTTTTTTTGCGACATCTTCATAGGTATCGCTTTTCAGCACAGGGCATTTTGCCTGAAAAATAATAGCCCCCTCATCGTAATTCTCATTCACATAATGTATCGTGATGCCTGACTCAGCCTCTCCGGCTTCTACCACAGCCTTATGAACATTGTCGCCATACATCCCTTTACCGCCGAATTTGGGTAAAAGCGCGGGATGGACATTCACTATCTTACCGGGATATGCTTCTAATATATTGTCGGGAACTTTGAGCAAGAAACCTGCGAGAACAATAAAGTCTATTTTATTCTCTTTCAGGAAATCGATCACATTATCAGATGTTTCGAACTCGTTTTTGGAGAAGGTAACCGATTGTATTCCCAGCTTCTTTGCACGCTCGTGCACATAAGCATCTTTCTTATTTGATATTATAAGCGGAATGGAAACAGTATTACTCTCTGCGAAGTAGTTTGCTATGTTCTCGGCATTAGACCCTGAACCTGAGGCAAAAATAGCGATTTTAATCATGAGTGTTTTTTAGCGATTATGCACACAAGTAAAAAATATGTGCAATTTTAACTATTTTATCCATAAAATATTTGTAACATATAGATAAAAAACTGTTACTTTGCATCGACAAAATTAAAAATAAAAAATTTATTATTAATCAAAACTAAAAATTATGTCAGAAGTAGCATCAAAAGTGAAAGCAATCATTGTTGATAAGTTAGGTGTTGAAGAGTCTGAAGTTACTGATACTGCTAGCTTTACAAATGACTTGGGAGCAGATTCACTTGACACAGTAGAATTAATCATGGAATTTGAAAAAGAATTCGGTATTTCTATTCCAGATGATCAGACTGAAAAAATCGCTACAGTGGGAGATGCTATCTCTTACATTGAAGCAAATGCAAAATAATCTTTTTTCCAATAGTCATTTATGGAATTTAAAAGAGTAGTAGTAACAGGTCTAGGCTCGGTAACTCCGTTAGGCAACGATGTCCCAACTACTTGGGAGAATGCTTTGAAAGGAATGAGTGGGGCTGGACCTATTACTCATTTTGATGCGTCAAAATTTAAAACACAGTTTGCTTGCGAAGTTAAAGATTTCGATCCGTCAGGATTGATGGATAGAAAAGAAATCCGCAAGTGTGACAGATATACATTACTGGCTATCGGTTCGTCCGAAGAAGCCATAAAAGATTCAAAACTTGATTTTGAAAATGAAAACTGTGACAGAATCGGTGTTATATTTTCGGCAGGTATAGGTGGTATCAAGACTTTTGAAGAAGAAGTTGCATATTACTATACTCACGAAGATATGGGACCTAAGTTCAACCCGTTCTTTATCCCTAAGATGATTTCGGATATTGCAGCCGGATTGATTTCGATACGTCACGGTCTTCGTGGACCTAACTTTGGAACTGTTTCTGCCTGTGCTTCATCTACACATAGTTCTATCATCGCATTCGACCAAATCCGTTTGGGCAAGGCAGATGTAATGGTAGTCGGAGGAGCAGAAGCAGCAATCACTCCAGCGGGTGTTGGTGGTTTTAATGCAATGACAGCTTTGTCTACACGTAACGATTCTCCTCAAACAGCATCTCGTCCGTTCAGCAAGAGCCGCGACGGGTTTGTAATAGGAGAAGGTTCGGCATGTCTTATTTTCGAAGAATTGGAGCATGCACTTGCACGTGGAGCAAAAATATATGCTGAAGTTGTAGGAGGCGGAATGTCTGCCGACGCTTATCACCTCACAGCGTCACACCCCGAAGGACTGGGAGCGAAACTAGTAATGAAAAATGCGCTTGAAGATGCCCACATGAACCCAAGTGAGCTTGATTACGTAAACGTACATGGAACATCAACTCCGGTTGGCGACCCATCAGAAATCAAAGCAATCAAAGAGGTATTTGGTGAGCATGCTTATAACCTGAATATCAGTTCTACAAAATCCATGACAGGTCACCTTTTAGGTGCTGCGGGAGCATTGGAAGCAATCTTCTGCGTACTGTCGGTACAGAATGATATAATTCCGCCAACAATCAATTTCACCGAAGGAGACGAAGATACTGAAATTGATTATAAGCTGAACCTAACATTTAATAAGGCTGAGAAAAGGACTGTAAACGCAGCACTCTCAAACACATTCGGTTTTGGAGGACATAATGCTTGTATAATAGTAAAGAAGTTCAAGAAATAAGTCGCGTGCTTAGAAAGATATATCGTGGAATAAGGCTTCTTCCTAAAAGAGGGAAGGAGCCTTATGTTTCTTTTTACAAAATATTTGGGTTCTATCCATACAACATAACGCTCTATGAGCAAGCTCTTTTGCACAAATCGTCTTCTATAAAGTTGAAAGACGGCAAATGGATCAACAACGAGCGGCTCGAGTTTTTGGGCGATGCCATCCTCGATGCTATTGTTGCCGATATTGTATTCAAGGAGTTTGAATATAAGAAGGAGGGATTCCTTACCAATATGCGTTCGAAGATCGTCCAACGTGAAACTTTAAACAAATTAGCACTCGAACTGGGTATCGACAAGCTAATAAAAACATCTGCCCGCAATACAACACCCAATACCCACATGTATGGTAATGCACTGGAGGCATTGATAGGTGCTATCTATTTAGATCAGGGATATAGGGTGTCAAAGAAGTTTGTTCTCGAACGACTCATCAAAGAACACCTGAATATTGATACAGTAGCCGAACAGGAGGCAAACTACAAGTCGCGACTGATAGAATGGAGCCAAAAGCAAAAAATATCAGTCAGCTTCGATCTCGTCGACAGCTTTGTAGACGAAAATAACACCCCTATTTTCAAAACTGCCGTTGTGATACTCGGCGAGCAAGCCGGATTGGGTACAGGCTACTCGAAGAAAGAATCGCAACAAAAGGCAGCAAAAGAAGCTTTCAACAAGCTTCAACGTGACAACAATTTCCGCAACCACATACTGCAACTGTACGAGAAACAACAACAATTGCAAAATGAAGTATATGTGAATATGCAAGACAAAGCGGAAACGGAAGTGGAGACGGAAGCCAAAACCGAATCCGAAGCGGTTTCGGAAAAGTAACTCTATATTTCATCCTTCATTTTAGCAATATTCATCGAACAAATGGCCTTGTTTGTCGAACTTGCTTGTATTTTCTTCGTAAAGATTATAATATTATTGTCTTAATTCACATAAGACCAATAATATGAATTCTAGAAAAATCTTTATTTTATTTTTTACAACATGTTGCATGCTTCTAATAGCGTGTAGTAACGACAATGATCCTGTTAATGAGGATGATGATGAAGAAATCCTTATTGATGAAGACTTCGCCACCAACACAAAGGATACAACCTTTGTGGATGCCGTAACTATTGCCTATACCGACAACATTGTAACGATTACAAACCCTTACGAGAATGAAGGGGTAAGCATAACCCAATCGAACGGAAATGTGGTGGTAACATCTACAAATACAACCACAGAAATCAACTATGTACTTTCGGGAACGATAAATAGTGGTTCTTTCAAAATTTATAGCGATTACAAGTTCGGGTTGGGACTCAATGGAGTCAGTATAATAAGCACAGACGGCCCTGCGCTGAACGTACAATCGGGTAAAAAAGTGACCGTAATGCTAGTGGGAGGAACGTCTAACCGACTGGTAGACAGCAGCACTTACACAGCCTACAACGACGAAGACATGAAAGGCGCTTTCTTTAGCGAGGGACAGCTCAATTTTCAGGGAAATGGAAACCTACTTGTTATAGGACGATACAAGCACGCAATCAGCAGTGACGACTACATCCGTATAAAAGGAGGTAACATCACCATATCCGGCGCAGTAAGTGACGGTATCCACGCCAAAGATTATTTCAGAATGGATGGAGGTACACTCAACATCAAAGCCTCGAGCGATGGTATAGACTGCGACGAAGGCTACATCAAAATTTATGATGGAAATATCACTATAAAAAGCGACGACGATGCCATTGTAGCTTCTTACGAAGACACAGATACATCGATAGACTCGTCTATAGCCATCAGTGGAGGCACTATAAATATCACTACCACAGGACAGAAAGCAGCAGGCATAAAAAGTGACATCGGTACAATCGGCGTCACAGGAGGTACAATAAACATCAGCACTTCGGGGCTTGCGGCAAAAGCTTTTAATGCCGGAGGCAATATGACCATCGGAGGCGGTGAGCTTACACTGGCAACAACAGGCAGTGCGTATTACGATACCGACGACAAAGACATATCATCTGCGGCGGGCATAAAATGCGATGGCGCCCTCACAATAGATAAAGGTGTAATAAATATAACAGCCTCCGGCGCAGGGGGAAAAGGCATCAGTGTAGATGGAGACCTCATCATCAACGATGGAACTATAAATGTATCTACTACCGGGGATCTATTCAAATACGGCTCGGACGATACGGCAGCCAAAGCCATAAAAAGCGACGGCAATGTTACCGTAAACGGTGGTTCTATAATCATCAAAACAACCAAAGAAGAAGCCGAGGGATTGGAAAGCAAGAAAATTCTGACAATCAATAATGGTACAATCGAAATTGAAGCCTATGACGATTGTATCAATGCCTCCAATCACATAGCCATCAACGGAGGAAACATATATTGTTACAGCACCTCAAATGATGGTATAGACTCGAACGGAACAATGACTATAACTGGTGGCACCATCATATCCTCGGGGACAACTGCACCGGAAGAAGGCTTCGACTGCGACAACAATACGTTCAAAATCACAGGTGGTATTCTTGTTGGTACGGGTGGAGCAACCAGTACTCCTACGTCAGGTGTAAGTACTCAGCGATCTGTTATTTACGGAACAACGGGGACTTCGGGCGATCTGATACATATAGAGGCGTCCGATGGTACGGGAATATTAACTTACAAAGTACCTAGAACATACAACCAAATGACATTATTATTCAGCTCTCCCGATATGAAGTCGGATGTAACGTATACGGTTTACAAAGGGGGCAGTGTGTCAGGCGGCAGCAATTTCCACGGACTGTATTCATCGGCAACATATTCAAAAGGAACGACAGCTATAACTTTCACACCAAGTTCGATGGTTACCAGCATCGGAACCTCAACAGGAGGGAACGGAGGTCGTCCGTGATTTTACTATTGGATAAATAATCGTAAAGGCCGCTTTGTGAAAAGCAGCCTTTATTTTTTTATAAGTGAAACGATCGCCCCACTCTATAAGATCATTCTTCTCAGAAAAATATTACTTGTATATTTCGTTTTTTCCTGCCAGCAATGTATTTCTCATCAGGGAAATAATTGTCATAGGCCCTACCCCACCCGGTACAGGTGTGATAAACGATGCTTTAGCGGCTACCTCATCGAAGGCAACATCCCCTTTGAGCTTAAATCCTGATTTAGTTTCAGCAGAAGGCACACGGGTAGTACCTACATCGATCACTACAACGCCATCTTTCACCATGTCTCCTTTCAGAAACTCGGGAACGCCCAATGCAGCAATAATAATATCGGCACTTTGGCAAACTTCTTTTATATTTGGTGTGTGGCTATGGCATACGGTTACTGTGGCATCGCCCGGATAGCCTTTTTGCATCATCAGGTTCGCAACCGGTTTTCCTACAATATTGCTACGACCGAGCACTACGCAGTGTTTACCCTGAGTAGGAATATCGTATCGTTTCAGCAATTCGAGTATCCCCGCCGGTGTTGCCGACACAAAGCAGGGCAAACCGATAGACATACGCCCCACATTGATCGGATGAAATCCGTCTACATCTTTGCGGTAGTCAATCGCTTCTATTACTTTCTGTTCCGATATATGTTTTGGCAATGGTAATTGAACGATAAACCCGTCAACGTCGGCATCTTTGTTGAGCTTATCTACACAAGCCAAAAGTTCTTGTTCGCTTACGTTATCCTCGAAACGTATAAGAGACGACTTAAAGCCTACCTCTTCGCATGTACGCACTTTGCTGGCAACATAAGTTTCGCTTCCGCCGTCGTGCCCCACCAATACTGCTGCCAGATGAGGCGTTTTACCTCCTGCGGCTTTTATTTTTGCGACCTCTTCGGCTATTTCTTTTTTCATTTGAGCCGATATGGCTTTACCATCGATTAATTGCATATAAATTGCTTTAGATAAGAATTATTAAGTTGTAAAATTTACAGCCATATTTATCTATATGTAGTGGCTGGGCTTGTCCCTGCCCGACCAATAGTAGGTAACCACAAGGGCTACCCCTACAAGATACGTCAATAATTATTACTGACTACTAGATGCCACAAAGATATAAAAATAGGAGCAAATAGCTGTTAATTGACAGAAACTTCATACTACCAAAAAGTTAATATAAATATGTCTTAGAGGCACTCTATTGAAAAATTACTTCATAAAAGATTAACAAAAAAAGGTATCCCTTTTCCTTTTTGTCGTATATTTGCTTCATGAAAAGAAATAAAAAACTATTAGCACAGATTTAACGTTAGTAGTATATACAGCAGTAGAAACTAAATGATGTTCATATGAAATTTACCTCTACACATATCAGTTTATTATTTATATTTTCCATTTTATTTTTTTCATGCGAAAACAAAAAAACGGATACAGTAAACAATATAGTGTACGATTCTATTAGTGTGTCAAAGATTTACCATTTGGATAACGACTCCACTAAGCCTTCGTGTTCTATAAAAATAAATTATATCTTCCCTGCAAAATATGAAGACAGTATTATGCTCGCCAAGATACAAAAAGAGTTTAACTATGCTCTGTTTGAAGACGAGTCTTCGGAATCACTCTCGCCGGCAAATGCGGTAGATAAATATGTAACCAATTACATTGCGAACTACAAGGAGGCGGCACAAGTGCAGTTCCCCGACTGGGAAAGCTCGGAAGATAGTGAAGATTATTTTTCGTTCTATAAAACGCTAAACTCTCAAGTGATATTCGATAGAGGGGGTATCATATCGTACCAAACATCATCGATGGACTTTAAAGGTGGTGCTAATTCGTCTACATTCTACAAAAATGTGAATATAGACCTGAAGACAGGAAATGTAATTACAGAGAAAGACATATTTATCCCCGAATATAAAAAGCTGCTCAACACAATGCTTACCGATAAGATCATAGCACAGAACAATGTGAAAACAGCCGAAGACCTTCTTGAATTCGGATATTGGGGAATAGAAGACATAGCAGCCAACAATAATTTTTCGATCGACGATAAAGGAATAACTTACCTATTCAATCAGGGCGAATACTCAGCACCATCGCTGGGCACGATAAAAGTTCCGTTTACATACAGTGAGTTGTACCCGATATTAAAAGATAATTCTCCAATTTCTAGCTTCTCAGGAAAATAATGGATATAATTCTTAAATACTTCCCTAATATTACAGAAAAGCAAAAACAACAATTTGCTGCTCTATACGATCTGTATGCGGATTGGAATTCTAAAATAAATGTAATTTCACGCAAAGACATCGAAAATCTGTATACTCACCATGTACTTCACTCGTTGGGAATAGCCAAACTGATTCAGTTCAAAGACGGCTCGAAGATTATGGATGTAGGTACAGGAGGTGGCTTTCCGGGAGTACCGCTCGCCATATTGTTTCCTAAGTGTAGCTTCCTGTTGGTAGACAGCATTGGGAAGAAGATTAGGGTTGCCACAGAAGTTTCGAGCGCTATCGGATTAGAAAATATTCAATTTCGCCATTGTCGTGCCGAAGAGGTAAAAGAACAATTCGACTTTGTAGTAAGCCGCGCAGTAATGCCTCTACCCGATTTGGTGAAAATCATACGGAAAAACGTATCGAAAGAACAGCAAAATGCTCTGCCAAACGGACTGATATGTCTCAAAGGGGGAAACTTGGAAGGGGAACTAAAACCATTCAAGAAAACTGCCGAGGCTGACGACTTGTCGATGTACTTCGAAGAAGAGTACTTTAAGACAAAGAAGATCGTTTATGTGCTGATCTGAGATAAGAAAATACTTCTTATTACTAACCTTAAATTTATCGGCGATGAAAAATCTACTCGTTGTTTTTCTATGCCTCTTTTTTGTCGGATGCCAATTCAATCAGACTACAACAAGAGGTATTGACTCTGCTCCGGGAAATGAAGTGGAAATAGGCAGAAAAGCTTTACGCTTTGCAGAATCAGATCAGATTGATAGTTTATTAACCCTGTTTGACAAGAGTGCGAATGTGAGTGAAAAAGCGATTAAGCCCTTTATAAAAATATGGAAACCCACATTCAACCAGTATATTTTTCCCGACAAATCGAATATCAGAGTATCAAAGACCGTAAGTAAAAGTATCGGAGGCACACAAGAGTTTATCGCCGTAATATATCCATATACAGACGGAACAAATTCACCTACCAAAGATTTTGTAATTACATTCCTAAATGAGAAAATAGTAAAGATGGAATTGCAAGAGACCCGTGCAATTAAAATATTTTAAGCGTTTTCTGCAATATTTACACGAATGATCGTTGCCTGTCATACCGACAAAGGAAACATCTCTTCCCTATAAGAAAAAAGTATATTTTTCTTGACTTTTATATTGTAGTGTAAAATTTTTATCTACCTTTGTACTGTAATAAATATAATTACAGAATGAACGATCGCAGATTTGTCATATCAATGCATATATTAGTATTACTCTCCAAGTTTCCGGACGAGCTGCTCTCTTCCGATTTTTTAGCGGGGAGTATGAATATCAATCCTGTATTGGTAAGGAAAGAGCTATCAAACCTTCGCAAGCATAATATTGTTATAAGTAAGGAGGGTAAAAACGGAGGGTGTATGCTTGCCAGACCTGCCAACGAAATATTCATCTCGGACGTATATAAGATTGTAAGCACACATTCCATTCTGGGCAACGAACTGGCATCGCCCAACCCGAAGTGCCCTGTTGGCAAACAAATAAATGAGCATTTGTACGACCTGAATAAAGAAGCTGAAGATATAATGATAAGCCGATTGGCTAACCAAACGTTAGCTGATTTCAGTAATAGATTTGAATAAAAAAATTTAAACATAACTGTAACACGGAAACATACAGTATAAAAGAAATTAATTAATCAATAAAAAAGAAAGTCATGAAGAAAATAGCATTAATAGGAGCCACAGGCTTCGTAGGTTCACACTTGTTGACAGAGTTAGTAAACAGAGGTTATGAAGTAACAGCATTTGCACGCTCTACAGATAAAATTCCGGTAAAAAACGGAAACCCTAAGACAGTTGCTTTAGATGTTACAAATACGAAAGCATTGGTAGAGGCTCTTAAAGGCAACGATCTTGTGCTAAGCGCATTTAATCCCGGATGGACTAACCCGAATATATACGACGATTTTATTAAAGGATCGGAAGCAATACAGAAAGCTGTAAAAGAAGCAGGTGTAAAACGTTATATCACAATCGGAGGAGCAGGCAGCCTCTACATAGACGGCAAACAACTTGTAGACGGTGAAGGTTTTCCCGAAGAAATAAAACCTGGAGCTACCGCAGCAAGAGACTATCTGAATATCTTGAAAAAAGAAACTGAACTGGATTGGACAATGTTTTCGCCTGCCATCAATATGCACCAAGGCATCAAAACAGGACGGACAGGCAAGTATCGATTGGGAACAGACGAACCTGTATTCGACAAAGACGGAGAATCTATCCTGTCTGTTGAGGATCTGTCTGTAGCTATTGTTGACGAAATTGAGAACCACAAATTTTCCCGCCAACGCTTTACCGCAGCATATTAATCCTATATAATTTCATTATCCTGAGCGTACTGAGGACTCTCTCGCTAAAGAGACATTCCTTTTCGTTCAGGATAATTTTTGTTTATTATCTTTTTCCAGATCAATAAGCTTCCGCTTGCGCCACAATCCTCCCGCATAGCCAGTCAACGACCCGTCGGAACCTACAACCCGATGACAAGGAATGATAATTGCAATTTTATTCATCCCGTTTGCATTAGCCACAGCCCTTACTGACGATGGCTTACCTAGGACTTCCGCCTGTCTGAGATAAGAAGAAGTAGTGCCATAGGGAATTTCAACAAGTGCTTGCCATACTTGTTTCTGAAAATCTGTGCCGGATATATCCAACGGAACTTTAAATTCCTTCAGTCTCCCTTCAAAGTAGGCGTCCAATTCTTCTTTCAGTTGTTTGAAATATTTGTTCTGCCCCTGTACAATATTAGCATTATGATACTTGGCTAATTGTTTCAGTTCAGTTTCCAATCCCTTCCGATCCGAAAACTCGAGTAAACAGACTCCTTTATCCGTAGCACAAACTACCATTGTTCCCAAATCTGTTTCTATACGAGTGAAGTCTATGACGTGCTTTTCTTTGCTATTTTTGGGAGATACACCAAACACCTTCTTAAACGAATCGTTGAAGCCACTGAGAGACTCATAGCCCGAATCGAAAGCAATATCGGTGACAGATGTGCCGGTCTGCAATTTTTTGAATGCAGTATTTATCCTGTACATACGTTGATAGGCATGAAAAGTGATACCATGATTCTTGAGAAACCAACGACGAATCTTACTTGGCTCTATATCCAACTTCAACAGGTCGTAATCTTTGAGCTTCAAAGATGGGTCTTCGTCCAAAAGCCTTAATACATGGTCTACATATTCTGGAGTGCTACCTGCTTTCTCCATCGGATGACAAACTTTACAGGCTCTGTAACCTTTGAGTATGGCGTCTTTTGCAGAAGCGAAGAACTCTACATTCTCCCTTTTTGGCTTGCGGGCAGTGCATGTAGGACGACAAAATATACCTGTCGTCTTTATTCCCGCAAAGAATGTTCCTTCGAATGAAGGGTCTTTGGCGACCAATGCCTCATAAAATATATCGTCTTTTTTCATATCCTATTTTTATAGCAAAGCTAATAATAGATATATTTCTTTACAACCGATAAATTTACATGTATTTTTAATTAAAACCTTACCGATTCAAATACTTTGAAATTGTTTCCATATCGAAGTTAGTCTTCAAAAAAATCGGTTGCAATGATACCATCACAACCGATTCTCTGATATAATTATTGATTATTGTCCAAAACCAAAATGTCCGTGCATTCCGTGCATACCATGCATACGACATTCGAAAGCTTTTTTCTTTTCGTCAACAAATGCTTGTTTTTCATCGCTCGACATACTCATCCATTTTTCACAACGGGAGTCTATTGCCTCAACAGAGAAATGGTCTTCGTGATTATCAAGACCTTCCATACGCTTGTTCATAAGCTCCAACTTTTCACTATCTGTCATTTTAGACCATGATTCTTTAAATTCTTTTCTTGCATCTTTATCGAAAGGGTTTCCACCAAAGAACCCCATTCCAAAACCTCTTGTTCTCATAATTTATTCAGTTTTACATTTTACAATCTATTTATTAAGAGCGCTCTATTTATATAGACTACTGAGGCTTAAAAATATTTTAAGAAATTATTCCTTTTAAACAAAATTCACATTACGCATTTATCTAATGCTTATAGAACATTCTTTTTTTTAGGTATAAGGGCGTACAACCAGACAGCTATTAATACAATAATCGCTGCCATTGCATACAAAATAATACCAAAAGAATATACTACACCTTCATAAAAGGGATAAGGATAAGCTCTAAAAGACAGCACTTAATTACAATTGATTTAAACAAATGAATATAAACATTTTACACCTAAACCATTTGTCATAACATCTAATTTCAGGAATGACGATAATAAATTAGTTAACAACTTGTAAACTTCCTATCAAACTGATAAAAAGTCAAGCCTACAATATTAGTTCTGAGTAAAAACTGGTAACTTTGCGAGAGCAATGACTATACATTGTAGAATCTTTTTTAACAGACAGTTACTAATATATATATGGAAGTAAAAATATTTGAATTTAACCCCATCAGTGAGAATACATATATTGCATATGATGAAACAAAAGAGTGCGTTATCATTGATCCGGGTTGTTTTTTTCAAGATGAGAAAGAGCTTTTGCTGAACTTCATCTTAGACAATGAGTTAGTTGTAAAACATCTACTAAATACACACTTACACTTCGATCACGTATTCGGAAATAATTTTATTTACGAACAATTCAAACTGGAAACAATGGCCAACAAGGGTGATGAGTTCTTACTCGAACAACTCCCTACCCAATTACAAATGTTTGGCTTCACAAATGAAGACACGAGAATACCCAAGGTGGGAAAATATCTGAACGAAAATGATGTTGTAACCTTTGGCAATCAAAGGCTGATAGTAATGCAAATACCGGGACACTCGCCGGGCAGCATTGTTTTCTACAATCAGGAAGCCGGTTGTGTTTTTGTAGGCGATGTATTGTTCAGAGGTAGTGTAGGACGTACCGACCTGGCGGGAGGCAACCACAAACAACTGATAGACGGCATAAAAGAGAAATTGATGAAACTACCACCCGACACAGTGGTATATTCGGGTCACGGGCCGTTGACCACAATCAGAGAAGAAGCTAGAAACAATTTTTATTTACAATAAAACGATACTTAGAATCCATGGAGACCCAAAAATTTCAACACCGCCACATCGGCATCAATGCAGAAGATGAAAAAAAAATGTTGTCTAAAATCGGCGTCAATTCGCTGGATGAACTGATAGATCAAACCATCCCTGCAAATATAAGATTGCAGAACGGTCTTAATCTGCCGGAAGCATTAAGCGAACACGAATATGCTGAGGAAATGGCTCTGATGGCGTCGAAGAATCGTATTTGCGCATCGTACATCGGCATGGGATGGTACGATACCGTATGCCCTGCCCCTATCTTCCGTAACGTATTCGAAAACCCGGTATGGTACACTTCATATACTCCATATCAGGCGGAGATTTCGCAGGGAAGACTCGAAGCGTTGATGAACTTCCAGACCACTGTAAGCGATCTTACCGGATTGCCTCTTTCTAACTGTTCGCTACTTGACGAAGCCACAGCCGGAGCTGAGTCTGCCACAATGATGTTTAATCTCCGCACACGCGACCAGATAAAGAATAATGTAAATAAACTTTTTGTTGATAAAAATATATTCCCGCAAACCTTGGCTGTGATTAGCACACGCATGGAACCACAGGGCATTGAGGTGGTAGTTGGTGATTATAATACGGTCGATCTTTCAGACGGATTTTTTGGTGCAATTATCCAATATCCTAACTCAAACGGGAATATTGTAGATTACAAAGCATTTGCCGAAAAGGCACACAGCATCGACTGCAAGGTATCTGTAGCTACAGACCTGATGGCACTTACGCTGCTTGTTCCTCCGGGAGAATGGGGTGCAGATATTGCATTCGGCAGCAGCCAGCGTTTTGGTATTCCTATGTTTTACGGAGGTCCTTCGGCAGGGTTCTTTGCAACAAAGGAGGAGTTTAAGCGCAATGTTCCGGGACGTATCATCGGCGTATCGAAAGATGCCTATGGCAAACCGGCCTATCGCATGGCTCTACAAACTCGTGAACAACATATCAAACGTGAAAAAGCGACATCCAATATCTGTACAGCACAAGCACTGTTGGCCACAATGGCAGGATTCTATGCTGTATATCACGGACCAAAAGGCTTAAAGAACATAGCTACTCAGATACATTCGGCTACAGCACTTATTGCAGACGAGCTGAAAGAACTGGGATATACAATACTGAACGAACAATATTTCGACACACTCAAAATAGGCTTACCGAGCGGAGTATCGCAATATACTGTTCGTGAGTTTGCCGAGATGCGTGACATCAACCTGCGCTATTACGAAGCAGGAGAAGTAGGTATCAGCATAGACGAAACAATAACAGAGTACAAGGCTCACGAATTACTTGCCGTATTCTCTATGGCAGCAGGACGTATGGAAGTGTTTATGATAGACGATCTTCCTAAAAAAATAACAATAAATGATCAGTTCCTTCGTAAGAGCGAATTCCTTCAACATGAGGTTTTCAACTCTTATCATACCGAAACAGAATTGATGCGTTACATCAAACGCCTCGATAGAAAAGATATTTCTTTGGCTCATTCGATGATCTCTCTGGGGTCGTGTACAATGAAGCTGAATGCAGCCTCTGAACTTCTCCCTCTTTCGTTGGGCGGATTTCAAAACATTCACCCTCTAGCTCCTAAGTCGCAGACTCAGGGATACAACGAATTGATAGAAGAACTCGGCGAATATCTGAAAGAAATCACAGGTTTTGCAGGCGTAAGCTTCCAGCCTAATTCGGGTGCAGCAGGAGAATATGCAGGATTGATGACAATCCGCAAATATCTGGAAAGCATCGGACAAGGGCATCGTAATATTATTCTTATCCCGGCATCGGCGCACGGTACAAACCCGGCATCAGCAATTCAGGCAGGATACGAAACCGTAACGATAGAGTGCGATAGCCACGGAAATATAGCAGTAGAAGACCTGCAAGCAAAGGCTGATCAACATAAAGATCATCTGGCGGGTTGTATGATCACATATCCGTCTACTCATGGTATCTTCGAAAAAGAGATCAGAGAGATGTGCAAGATTGTACACGAAAAAGGCGGACAGGTGTATATGGACGGAGCGAATATGAATGCACAGGTAGGACTTACCAATCCGGGCTTTATCGGAGCCGATGTTTGTCACCTGAACCTGCATAAAACATTTGCCATTCCTCACGGTGGAGGCGGCCCGGGCGAAGGCCCTATCTGCGTTGCAGAACACCTTATACCATTCCTTCCTCATCATCCCGAAGTGGATGGCAGCACCGTTAATACGGTAGCATCTGCACCATACGGAAGCGCAGGAATATTACCTATTACCTACGGCTATATCCGCATGATGGGTGGAGAAGGTTTGACGCATGCCACAAAAATTGCTATATTGAATGCCAATTATCTGGCAGAATGCCTAAAAGATACGTATGGAATAGTGTACAGAGGTACAACAGGCAGAGTAGGCCACGAGCTTATCCTTGAATGCCGCAAATTGAAGGAAACATCAGGTATTACAGAATCGGATATCGCAAAACGATTGATGGATTATGGTTACCATGCTCCTACTCTTTCGTTCCCTGTGCATGGCACATTGATGATAGAGCCTACCGAAAGTGAAAGCTTATCGGAGCTAAACCGTTTTGTGGATACAATGAACCAGATATGGGAAGAAATCAAGGAGGTAGAAAACGGAACATACTCGAAAGAAGACAATGTTCTTGTGAATGCACCTCACCCCGAATATGAAGTATGTGCCGACGAATGGAAACATGCTTATCCACGTTCTAAAGCTGCTTATCCGCTCGAATTTGTAAAACAAAACAAATTCTGGATCAACGTGGCACGCGTAGACAATGCGTATGGTGATAGAAATCTGGTGACATGTCTTTGCGACATGGGATAAAAGATATTTGAAATACTTTTTGTAGTTGCTGCATAGGCAAAGAAGATAATGTATTTATCAGCGACGAAGAGTCTGTATAAATTTTAACAGACTCTAAAAAGTATTATTATTTTAAACTTTATAAATAAACATCTGTTTTATAACAGAGTACTAAACTTAGAACTATGAATGCTAAAATTTTTGTAATCTCTTTTATATTGATGCTTAGTGCCGGTTTTACACTAAATGCACAAGATAAGAAAGGTTTGAAGAGTGACAAAGAAACAGTAGTTTTCACGGTGTCGATGACTTGCGAAAACTGCCAGAAGCGTATCGAAAAGAATATTGCTTTTGAAAAAGGTGTAACCGATATGAAGGTAAACCTTGATGACAAAACGGTGACTATCGAATTTAAAAATAGCCAAACCACTGTTGATAAACTGAAGGCAGCTATCGAGAAGCTGGGATATGAAGTAGCAGTAAAGACGGATAAGAAAATAGAAGCGAAAAAATGAAAAAGTTATTAATAGCCATTGCAGTAGTGGGACTAATGTACAGTTGTGGAGGCAGCTCCCCAAAACCACAGGAAGAGCCTAAAGCTGACAGTACGCTGATAGCTGATACACACAATGCAAGAACCTCGTTAGACTATATGGGCTCATACACAGGTAAACTTCCTACTGCCAGCGGAGAAGGCATGAATATCACTATAGAACTGGGTGACAGCACCTTCGTTAAGAAGACTCAATATGTCGGAAAGAAAGAAACTTTTGAAGAAAAAGGCAAGTATAGCTGGAATAATGAAGGCAATACTGTAATCTTGGAAGGAATAAAGGATGCTCCGAGCAAATATTTTGTTGGTGAAAATACCTTGACCCAATTGGATATGGAGGGTAAAAAAATAACAGGAGACATGGCAGAGCTGTATGTACTGAAAAAACAATAATGTAAATATAAAATCAAATTATAAAAAAGAGACGTCTCTCGTTAGAGACGTCTCCTTTTTTTTCAAGCGATTATCGCTATCTTATTATCAGATAGGGAATGGTATTATATTTCCATTTCCTTCTGGATAAACGTCATTTCTTTGATAATCAATCCCTTTTTGGGGTTGTACGCTAAAATATTTGGAAAAAGAATATACGATATTTGAATTATTCTTATCTACTAAGTCAAAAGAAACTCTTACAGTTACATTTTTACAAGTGTAAATTCCATACTCATAGCTAGCGGTTTCTGCTTTCATTATTTTAGATTTAAAACTATAAGAGTTATTCATTGTTTTATAATATTCGATATTGTTAATCAAAGCAGCAGGTTCAACAGATGTTACTCCCCAAGTAGAAACAACAGAGGATGTCATAGCTAAATCAAATTTTGTATTCTTTATATCAAATTTAGATGCTATTTCCGGATTTAAGACTATTTTAGGAGTATTCAATACGTATTTATATTGACAATAATAACTAATAGGCAGCCATGTAGTCGCAGTATACATATTAACAGTAACAACAGGTGTTTCTTGCAGATTCCAAACTCCTAAATTTTTATTATATAGCGGCATATCATTTACATTAGATGTGCTACCAGGTACAGGAAGAGCAGATATAGCTCCCCAACCGACTAACGGAGTTTCTCCTTCTAAGGAGATCTTTGTTGTAGAATTTATAGATAAGTCTACTTTTGTTATGGACTCTTGGCTTTTTCCTCCGATCAAAGAATTAACAAATCCACCAATAGCGTCACCTATAGCTGAGCCACCGCCAGATAAAATTGCAGCAATACCTTTTTCAGCACCAGCTTGTAAGCCTGTAGAGATCCACTTAGATGCATTACTCTTAATATTATTCCATAGTCCTTTAGAAAAAGAGTCATTCTTCTTGATACCTTCATCTAATTTTTTACCTACTTGCTCCGGTAATGCTTTATCATCAATTATCATTGAGGATACAGAAGCTGATTTATTAAACATGTCACTCAAGCTCAAATTGAGTCCAGAAGAATTAGGAGCGGTTGTTTTCAATGTACCTGTTATTGAGCCTGTAGTTGTAGCATTACCAGTAAGTGTTATTTTATTAACACCCCAGCCTTTAATATAAAAATTATGTCCGCTATTTTGCGTAATACTTGGATCATATGCACACTCTAGTTCTATTCCATACCAATTATTATCTTTATAACCTATCCCTGAATAATTAGTACCAGTGAAAGTCCCTTTGGGTGTAATAATTTGAGATGGTCCCTGAACAAGTAAACTTTGACCTGTAGCAAAACCAGTTGTAAAATTAAATAAACTAGTCGGCTTATCTGTTGCAATACCCCAGAAGGAAGCAGTAGTCCCATATCCCGACCCATTTGATATTTCATATAGAAAAAATCTTAAAATGCCCGTATATTTATTATATATAGCAAAGTATTTAGAAGAAGTGTTTAAATGCAAATTACTATAAACCAACTCCCATCCTTTTTCTCTTGAATAATACCTTTTACTATATGTTACATCTTCGGCATTGGCATCCAGCCAGTTTGAAGGTATCCCAATATTTTGGGTGCTACCTTTTGTCCAAGGCAGAGTTAATGTTATCGGAGTTGAAGTGTAGGGATTTTTTGTTTGTATGCTATTGACTCTATCCCACTCAAAATATCCATCAAAAGAAGATTTTAGTACAGGTGAGATTTTTAAACTCTCACTTGAATAATCATCAATTTGATCAGAGCAGCTACTGAAACTTGCAGCGATAAACAAAACAATAAAAAATAACGAATAAATCTTAATACGCTTTTTCATGGCTTAATAATTTACGGGTTAATACTATTATACATAAGATTATTTAAAAGAAATACCCCCTGAAATTATCAGGAGGTATTTTTTAGACATTAGTACTTTTTATCATCTCCACATTCGAGGATGAGATAATTGATTATTTTTTATCCCACCATATACGACCAAATTCACTAGCTGGATCTCCAAAGTCAGGATCAGCCATCATTGTTTCCAATTTTTCTTTTTGGTTTGCATAGTTAGGAGTTCCTTCCAAAGGTATAGCAAAACGATATCTTCTCGGAGGTGTCTGTTTAACATTATCTACTGTACATTCTTCTAAAGCTAATATTGAAGAGTTTGTAGAAGGATATCCAGTACGTTTCCATAAAGCCCAACCTTCGTTTGAATTTTTAAAGTCTTCAATATATGTTTGTACATATATTTGTTCTTTTCCTTTTGCAGGATTCCACTTGATATCAGGTT
This sequence comes from Dysgonomonas sp., assembly GCF_035323175.1. Taxonomy (NCBI): domain Bacteria; kingdom Pseudomonadati; phylum Bacteroidota; class Bacteroidia; order Bacteroidales; family Dysgonomonadaceae; genus Dysgonomonas; species Dysgonomonas sp. Next base: position 103,716 of record NZ_DAOKYH010000003.1, read on the forward strand.
GATTCATGAATGTAGAAATCTCATCATCAGTCATCGCTGTGTAATCATGTATCTCACAGTAGTTACCTACATAGTTCCACAGTCTCAAAGAACCTTCAACTCCGGCAGTATACCATTGCTCTGCAGTTTTAGAGCTAGCAACACCCTCTAACACAAACTCTGCAGCCATAAAGCTGAAATCTGCCTGAGTGATATTAGGAAACCAAGTTCCTCCATTTCCTCCATCATATGATCCTGAGAAAAGTCTAGTTTGAGGACGATTCACTGCTTGCATATTTATGGCTCTATTAGATGGGTCAAGAGTTTTACGATCAAACTTAATTTTCTCGTAATCGCTAGTACTTACTAAATCATAGTTCGCAGTTCCTCCCAACCATCTTTGCCCTATCAATTCAGCCGATATTTTGTTATCTGGATTTTGTGTATTGTACTCTGCAACATATTCAGGGGTCAAATTATTTATTCTAAAGAACATGCGTCTACGTGGATCATTATACTTATTCAAATAATTCATCATACCATTTGAAGCACGGATAAGGTCTTCAACAGCTTGATAATCTCCATTATCTGAGTATTTCATCTCTAACCAGAAAACAAACGAATCTGTATATGATGTAGGAAGCTCTGCATCTGGACTAGCTAATACCTCTGTTGCAATAGCTTTTGCTTTAGCTAGATCTCTTTTCATTAAACGATTAGCAATACGCAAACGAAGAGCGTTCGCAGTTTTAATCCATTTAGTCACATCACCTCTAAACGCTAAGTCATAGTTAGCAAAAGACACCTGATCTTGATTTGATTTAAACTTTGCTATCGCAGCTTTCAGCTCTGCATCCCAAATATCATATAATTCTTTTTGGGTTTCGAATTTAGGCTCTTCAATATTACTTCCACTTCTAAATCCCCATCCTTCAGTATATGCTAAAGACCCATGGAAATCTGAAGTAATAATCCCTTGATATATAAGAGTCACACGGGCTGCTTCTATTACATTAGAATATTGAGCTGCTTTATCCGGCATATTTTTGTTCACATAATATTCCAAGTGACGAGCATAAGAACCTGTATTCAACCAACACAATCTATAACGTTGTTCTCCAATATTGGAATTGAAAATAGTGTAAGTTGTACGTGTATTTCCTATAATACGTACCCCATACTGCATCCATCTCATTTGTGCAGCATAGTAATCATAATACCATTCCCAAGAACTAGATTTTGTGCTTACTTGTACATTGTATAAGAATCTTTCGGGTTCAACGTCTTTTGTTGTTTCCACATTTGTATTTGTTTCAAGGAAACCATCTGTACAACTGCTAAAGAGTACAAGTCCTGAAATCAATAATACAAAAAACGGTTTAATATATTTATTCATAATTGTCATTTTTTATCATTAAAAACCAATATTAAGCTTAAACCCTAGGCTTCTTGTAAGAGGAGAACCACCTAGTTCTACAAACTGAGTACTGCGGTTTGTAGACGTTACATCCGGATTAATATTGTCAGGTAAACTATTATAGATGTAGCCTAAGTTACGTCCGACTAAGCTAAATGCTGCATTTTTTACATAAACTTTTTGCAACCATTTTCTTGGAATATCCCAACTAATGGATATTTCACGTACTGCTACATAAGAACATTCGAAACGAGAAGCTTCACGTATTCCAGTTCCCCAGCTATAAAGATTATCGTAGTATTGATGTGCAGCAATCGGTCCGACTAATCCTTTCTCGTAAGCTTCACGGTAAGACATGCCACCGACATCTTGTCCATTTTTAGTAATACCTGCAGCAAAAACTCCATCAGGAATCATTCCATCATATACTGTACGTCCATCAGCCAATTTGCGAGCCAAACCTCCGTATTCTTCACTACGTCCGTTCAAAGAAGAAGCGATAGCTCCAGAAGCCATACCATAGTTATAAGTAGCTGAAAGAATATCACCACCATAACGTGCATCAAGTAATACATTCAATACAATACTCTTATATTGAACTGTAGTACTAAAGCTTGCTAAGAACTTAGGTTGTAAAGATCCTATTTTTGTACGTACGCCAGCTCTCTGCCATGCTCCACTCTCATTTAAAACCTTCTCTCCCTTATCATTACGTTTAAATGCATAATCTGTATATATATCACCATAAGATCCACCTACACTCGCATAAGCATGAGCATCCATACCATTATATTCAATTGGGAAAATAGGTACATTAGGAGCTAATTCAACTATTTTATTTTTATTTCTGGTAAAGGTAGCAGTCATATCCCATTTTAGATCTTTTGACTCTATTGGTGTTGCACTCAATGCGATTTCAAAACCAGAGTTTTGAATATTACCGGCATTGATAAGCTTATCAGTCATACCTGTTTCTAGTGCTGTATTAATTGGTAAAATCTGATTCTTTGTATTCGTTTTATACCAAGTAATATCAATTCCAAAACGGTTATTTATAAATTTGATATCTGCACCTAATTCTATAGAGTGTTGTTTTTCCGGTTTCAAATCAGGATTTGGAAGAACATTTGTATCAAACACATAGTATGGATTATTAATCTTAGTACCACCTAAAGTATATACAGGATAACCTTCGTTTATCATATAATAACCTTTGCTTGTTGCATAAGGATCTGTATCATTACCCACAATAGCATAAGAAGCTCTTAATTTTGCAAACGACACTGCTGTTGGCAGAATACCTTTAAGAGACTCTGTAGCCAACCAAGAAGCACTTACCGATGGATAAAAATATGATACGTTTCCAGATCCGTCAGGATACATAAGAGCTGAAGACCAGTCATTACGTCCTGTAATATCAAGATACACCTGATTTTTCCAGTCCATATTTACAAAACCGTACACACTATTAATCCTTTTTCTATTATAGTTTGATCTTGATGATTGGGTTGCAGGATTTACAGTGTTCGTAATATCAAATTTTCCTGGCACACGCAAACCTCCATTTGTCACACCTTTAGAATAAGAACCTCTGGTATCCCATTGTTCTACAGCTGCAGATCCGTTGAATCCAAAATCACCGAAATTCTTAGTAGCCGATAACATTGCAGTCAATGAGTACTGATCTTTTCTGTTTTGATTTAGTCTATACTCAGCACCTTCGTAATTTTTACTACCCAAAGCTAATATCTTATTTTCTCTGGTAGTTAATAACTTGTTAAAATCTCCGGATAGCTTTGCCGTTAACCAACTTGTTATTTTAAAGTCAAATTTTAAATTTCCTCTTATATTATCTTCTTTCTGACGATATTCGTTTTCAAGCATATCCCATAGATAACCATTATATCCGTAAGGGTCTGTAGAATTGTATCCGTCACCCTTCGAGTTGCGATAATTTTGAAGCCAATATTTTGTATCAAAATCGCGGTTTACTCTGTACATAAAGTCATATAGAGGAGACTTATTACCTCCCTGATAAGTAGGGTTTTTAGTATCTGATTGAACCCAAGATACACCTCCTTCAGCTTTTACATATTTACTAATCTCTCTGCTAGCATTTATACTAAAACTGTTTCTCTTGTAGTTATTATTGAAAGTAATACCTTCAGAAGCTAGATGAGAATACGATGTACGGAAAGAACTTTTAGCATCTCCCCCTTGTATAGCGACGTTAGTATTAGAATAGTTACCGGTCTGATACATTTGCTTCACGTTATTTGGACGTGCTGTATACAAAGTCTCATATCCTTCATGTGTATAAGGGAGATTATCATACTTTGGACCAAAGTTCATGCCATTATCATTAGCTGTACGATCTTCTGAGCCATCAGACTTCAAACCCCAAGCCGAATTAATACCCGGGCCAAAAACATTTTGGTATTTAGGAAAGCTATAAGCCTTATCCCACATCATAGATTGAGAAACGGATATACCTAAACCTTCCCCTTGCTTACCTTTTTTAGTTGTAATCAACACAACACCATTTGCGGCACGAGATCCATAAAGAGCTGTTGCGGCAGCACCTTTTAGAACCGAAACCGATTCAAAATCGTCTGAGTTTAAGTTTTTCAGGTCATTACCAAAGTCCATACCTGGCCCCCACTCTACACCATCAGTGATATCATTGTCTATAATTACTCCATCGATAACAAAAATAGGCTGATTGTTCTTACCCAAAGATGAGTTACCACGAATTAATATTCTACTTGAAGACTGTGGACCGCTAGAACCCATATTAATCTGAACCCCTGCAACTTTTCCTTGCAAAGCAGCTACCGGGCTAACAGAGTTGGTACGAGATATTTCGTCTCCTTTCAATTCTGTTACAGCATACCCTAGAGCTTTTTTATCGCGGCTCATTCCTAAAGCCGTTACAACAACCTCATCCAATTGCTGACTACTTTCCTCTAAAGTTACATTTATAACTTTTTGAGAACCTACCGACACCTCTTTCGAAGTATAACCAATAAATGAAAATACCAAAACAGAGTTAGACCCTGCTGATATTTTATAGTTCCCTTCTGTGTCGGTCAAAGTACCTGTAGTAGTACCTTTCACGGCAACACTCGCTCCAATAATAGGCTCATTGTTAGCATCTTTTACGACACCCGTAATTGTCTGAGCTTGAACAATGGTAAAAGAACAAAGTAAAATACTGCACAAAAGCAATATTCTGAATATGCCCTTACCAACTTTCCTTTCCTTTAGGTAATCATTCATAATAAAAAAAATTAAAGTTCCTCACTAATAATAAAGAAGTAATAAAATTGATTGCTCAAAAGCTCTGAGTAAGCTTCTAAATAAGCAATACAAAAAGGTTATCCGATTTTATTTAACGAAAACAATTTCACCCACATGCTGTTTTCATATTTAATAAAACTACTAGTCACAATGTCTTCTTAAGAATAAAGCTATACTACATTTGGTACAACTTTCTTAAACCACCTCTCCAATGCTTATTCCTGTATAAAAACAATACAACAGCTAATTATCAAAATAAAGCATCTTAACATTTTGAGACAATTATTTAAGATCAACTTACAAACACAAAAATAGAAGTTAAATTTCATTAAAACTGACAAGATTTCGACAAGTTGATAGCACTATATCGACTTCGTATATAGTACAAAAATTAAACAAATTTATCTAAATAAAGTTCAAACAACAAATATACACGAGATTACTAACGCATAATATATAAAGTAAGTGAACAAGCAAAAACAAAGACAATATCGACATAAGACAGAATTGTCTATTCGACGCAATATTAAGAATATATAGAAAATAGTGTAAGATAATTTAACGATAAACTCTTCACAAAGAAAATAATAACAGACCATCAAAACGATCAAAATGCATATTTTAAGCCCATAAAATTTTCACATTAACACAAAAAGCCTAACTTTGCAAATCATTTAACACGTAAATAGGCAAATTAATAAAAATGAGCTACTTAATTAAACCCAAACACTATCATGCTCTCTTAGATTTACAGCAAACAGAGATGGGCATCAAGCAGATTAAAGATTTTTTCCAACAAAATCTATCTTCCGAATTACGCTTAAGAAGGGTTACAGCTCCTTTGTTCGTTCTCAAAGGGATGGGCATCAACGATGACCTCAACGGCGTAGAAAGAGCTGTAAATTTCCCGATAAAAGACATGGGTGACGAGCGTGCCGAAATAGTTCATTCATTAGCCAAATGGAAACGATTGACCCTAGCCGACTACAATATAAATGAAGGCTTTGGCATATATACAGACATGAACGCCATCAGGGCAGACGAAGAGCTGGGCAATCTGCATTCACTATATGTAGATCAGTGGGATTGGGAAATGGTTATGTCTCCCGAAAACCGAAACTTAGAATTCTTGAAACAAATTGTAAACAGAATATATGCTGCATTGGTAAGAACAGAGTATTTAGTATATGAAATATTCCCTACTATCACTCCTATTTTGCCTTGCAACATAAAGTTCATACATGCAGAAGAGTTATTGCAAATGTATCCGGATCTCCTTGTAAAAGAGAGAGAAAACAAAATAGCAAAAGAATACGGAGCCGTATTCATCATTGGTATTGGTGGAGCACTAAGCAACGGAAAACCACACGATGGGCGAGCTCCCGACTATGACGACTGGACTACCAAATCCGAAAACGGATATAAAGGACTGAACGGAGATCTTATCGTATGGAATCCTGTTTTGGAACAAGGCATGGAGCTGTCATCGATGGGAATACGTGTAAATAGAGAAGTACTATTGGAGCAACTTGAAATATCAGGTCAGGAATCGAGAAAAGAACTTTATTTCCACAAGCGTTTGCTAAACGGAGAGCTTCCACAATCGATAGGTGGAGGAATAGGACAATCGCGACTATGTATGTTCTACCTCAGAAAAGGGCATATCGGAGAGATACAAGCCGGACTATGGCCTAAAGAAATGTGCTCTGAAGCACTAAAGCTGGGCATGCCATTAATATAGTTCTGCACAGGCATGTTTTTTAAATAAATATTTTTACTTAACTTTATAATCTGGAGGATGTTTTTTATAACGAAGAACATCCTTCGATATGTTTATAACTTACATTCAGATTATGGAGAAAAAAGTAACGATTTTTTGTACAAACACAAATACATATGAGGACTTTCCTGCAGGAAGCAATCTTATAAAAATACTGGAAGGCTTTGACGTCAAGTCAGAATCTACCATCGTAAACGCAAAAGTCAATAATAAAACCGAGCCTCTAGACTATTGCGTGTATCACAACAAAACGGTAACCTTTGTAGACCTAACAAGCCCATCGGGCATGCGGGCTTATGTACGCTCGCTTTGCTTTCTGCTGGCAAAAGCTGTTTCCGAAACTTTCCCCGAAGCTCAGCTTTATATCGAGCATCCCATATCGCTGGGTTACTTTTGCAAGATCAGTGACCGGGGTACGATCGACGAAAAAGCAATAGTGGCCATAAAGACAAAAATGCAACAATATATCGAGGCCGATATGCGCTTCGAAGCCGTTGAGGAAGAAACCGATAAGGTAGTAAAAATGTTCCGAAACAGGGGATTTGAAGACAAAGCCTTACTTCTCGAAAGTTCGGGAGAATTATACTCCAAATATTATAGGCTCAACGGATCGGTCGACTATTTTTACGGATGCCTCGTACCTTCTACAAAATATATTCACCTCTTCGGGCTCGAACTCTACAATGATGGCTTGTTGCTACGTGTACCAAACCGAAGCAACCCGATTGAACTAGAACCTGTCATTTCGCAAGATAAAATGTACAATGTATACAAAGAGCATCTCAAGTTTCTGAATATCATTGGGCTCGACAATGTGGGCGATATGAACAAAGCGAATAAGATGGGTACAATGCCTAATATCATAAAGGTATCGGAAGCCTATCAGGAGAAGAAGATAGCAAATATTGCTACCGAAATAGCTGCACGGGCAAAAGAGGGTGTCAAGGTAGCACTTATATCCGGTCCTTCATCGTCGGGAAAAACAACATTCCGAATGCGGCTGGAAGTACAGTTGATGGTAAATCTCTTAAAGCCGGTAGGACTATCGCTCGACAATTATTTTGTAGATAGGGAATTAACCCCTTTGGACGAAGATGGAGATTATGACTTCGAATCGCTATATGCGTTGGATATAGCTAAGTTTAATGAAGACCTTCAGAAATTACTGAAAGGGGAGGAAATAGATTTACCGACATTCAACTTCACAACGGGAAAACGAGAGTATAAAGGAGACAAACTCCTGCTTGAAGAAAACTCAATCCTTGTAATCGAAGGCATTCACGGACTTAACCCCGAACTGACAAGAGATATACCTGACAACCAGAAATATAAGATATATGTATCTGCCCTCACTACCATTTCGTTAGACAACCACAACTGGATACCAACGGCAGATAACCGACTATTGCGCAGACTCATACGCGACTACAAATACCGAAGCTATTCGGCAATCGACACGATTTCGCGTTGGCAGAGCGTACGCAGAGGTGAGGATAAATGGATTTTCCCATATCAGGAAAATGCTGATGTAATGTTCAATTCGGCTATGATGTACGAACTGGCAGCACTGCGCCGTCATGCAGAACCTGTATTGATGCAAGTACCCAACAGCGCACCCGAATATGCGGAAGCCCACCGGCTACTTAAATTCCTGAGATACTTCAACTACATCAACGACAAAGAATTACCTCCTACATCTTTATTGAGGGAGTTTCTTGGAGGAAGCAGCTTCAAGTATTAGGATATAAAATAAAGAGTCGCAAAAGGAAGAATAGTATTACTTACTTTGTCATTTTAAATGAATACATTCTCTTTTGCGACTATTTTTATGATCAATGCAATCTAAATTCCAATACCTAGTCAGCTCTCAAAGCCTCAACAGGCTGTATAGAAGCTGCCCGATTGGCGGGCCACAATATCCCCGCTACAATAATTAATATCATCACCATCAGCGCAACTACCAACGCAATCAATATACGCTCGATAGAAACAGGAACTCGCCAAACGTCTAACACATCACCGATAAGCATATTTATATACACAATAAATGCGGGAAGGATAGACAAAGACATCAGGCACAACCCCTCCAATATCATATGGAGACGCACTTTTCCCTTATCTGCTCCTACCACCATACGGATACCAATCTCACTTCGACGCTGATATGTTCGCAACCAGAATGTTCCGAAAACACCCAGAAACACAGTAATAAGCACAAAAACGACGACATAAACCATAGGCAGGATAGACTCCCTGATTTCTTTTCCTACAACATCCTCTCTAAACTTAGAAGAAGGTGTAACAGACGCTACATAAAGATTATTTTCTCGCAGACGGTCGCCCATCTCATTCTGAAAATTATCCTGAAAATGCTGAGCACTTCCCGACTTAACACGAATAGAAATATCAACTCTGGTTACATCATTGTCTTTGCTCCAATCTTCGAGCCTTGAATTTGTTATAATCTCAAAGAAAGCCCCCTCGTATGGGAAAAACTCCTGACGCTTCATTATGCTACTAACAGCTATAACCCGGTTGGGATTCGTTCCTCGACCTCCCTCTTCGGGAAAAAAAACATCCCTTCCTATGGCAGCATTTGCGCTCCCATAGAGCTGCTCTGCAATATCCTGTGTCAGAATAATTTGATTCTGCCCGCTTTCTTGAACCCGAATAGGCTTACCATCAGCTGTACGGATACGAAATACATCAAAGTAAGAAGGAGTGACATACCTATTGCGAATAGCTTTTGTGATAACAGAATCCACTTTCAACGAGGCCCACACACCTCCCATCGAGTAAGGCGCCGAATGAAAAGATATTGCCGTAGCTTCTACATCGGGATATAATTTTATCCTATCCAGCAAGCTGAGTAATGATTCCGTTGGGGTTTGTGTAATCTGCTCGGGCGCAACATAATTAGGGGCAATAGGGGATAGTGCTTTTAGTTTCAGCACATAAGTATTATCTATATCAAAGCCTTTAGGTTCCAGATAGTTTTTAGCCCTGACATACAAAAAGTCGGACATAAGCAGCAGAAAGAGAAACACAACAATCAACTCCAATATCAGCCAACCATTATGCCGACGCTCTATCCATATTTGTTTAAAAAGATTCTTTATCATCGTTAATTGTTTTTTAATTCTCAGTATTTAATGACTCTACGATTTCTGCTTTGGCTATTCTCCATGCAGGCAAGATGGTAGACAGGATATTAATGAGCAGACAAACTAATATGGCGGCAAAAAAAAGAGTAGGTTTCAGAATCATAGACCAATGCACGTTAACATCGGGATACCCCAACAAACTATCTTTTGCCATATATAAGAATAAGATAGACACCCCCACCCCAATAACACTTCCGATAAAGGTGATTGCAAAATTCTCTATAATAAGTTGCCCGATAATCTTTGTAGATGTTGCACCAAAAGCCTTTCTCAACCCAATCTCGGGGCTTCGCTTTTTTATTTGAGAAAACATAATACCCAAGAGGTTAAATATAGGCAAGAAAAGAAATAAAGCAGCAAGCGAGAGCATTCCCGAGAAATTGCCATCCAGATGGTCGCCCTGCACATAGTAAAACATGCGCTGAATACTCGTAATAGGTTGCTTCCATATATTGGCTTTGAATTCTTTCTGTCCCGAATTAAAAGTAGCCACCCTACTTTGGGCTTCTTGGCGTATGGCATCAAAATCACTCTTAGATTTAGCTAACATAAATACGTGAAACTCACCACCTATCCCTTCGGCAAAGTCAGCTTTCATCACCTCATCATTCAGCGAATAAGGAGTCCAGATTTCACCATAGGCTTCACTTACGGCATCACTTACAGAAGCTACAACTCCTAAGACTTTATAATCGACATAGTCTAATTGTATGGTTTTACCGGCAACATCTGTTGTTCCGAAAAATTCTCGTGCCACTTTATCGCTTATCACGGCTACCGGCATAGCCGAAGCAAACATTGACTCTGTATAAGAGGTTCCGTTTATAAAATGGAAATCGAATACTTTCCAAAAGTTTACATCCGTTCCTCTTACATCACATTCCCTGATCTTTTTATTGCCCTGAACCGAGGCTTGCTTTTGTGTCACACTAGAGGTAACAGCTGTCACTAGCTCCGGAGTTGTCATTTTATAAAAACACTGCTGCACGATATTATATCCCATTCCGCCTCCACTATACCCTACATTATCTTTATTAAGACCTTCTATTACGTCTATATAAAGCATTCTATCTCGTTCCGAAACCGGTGAAAAAGAAGCCGTTTTTATCTGATAAGTCAAGACCAAAATCATCATTGTGGCTACAGCTAAAACAGTACCCAAAATAGTAAAAAAGCCTACTAGAGGATTTTCCCTCAGCCCGGCGATTGCTTGTTTAAAATACTGCTTATACATACTCAATGCTTTTTATTTTATTACTGCTCTGTAAAACGAACAACAAAATAGAGTTGCTTATATTTATCCTCATACATTATTACTTAATCATCGGTCGATATATTTATTTCAAAGTATACAATCAAACGTCCTGCCAAAAATATAAACACCTAATAAACAAATAAATAAACGATAAATCAGTGTTCGATTTCGGACACTTTGTACGATTATGCTTTATCAAATTCGAAAATTACAATAAAAATAAACATACAAATAGTTCGCTAAACAACCTTAAAGTTTTAAATTTGCATAACCATCGTTCATGTCAGATACACAAAAGTACCCGACAACCTAACCGCTAATTGAGAATTAAGCATATAGAAATTAGCAGAGCCTAATACCTCTAAAATTTAAATTTTCTAATCATGGGACTAAAAAAAATCTTGTATCTGATATTATTGATTGCAACAGCTACAGCCTGCGATGACGATACCCAAAGTAACATTAAAGAGATCCGAGCTTTTAGTGTAAACGCTATAGAAGCTACAATAGACCAAACAAATAAAACTGTAAGTCTAACACTGCCGAAGGGAAATGACTTAAAAAAGATAAAGCCAACGATTAAAGTATCGCCCAAATCATCCGTCAGCCCGAATTCAGATATGGAACTGGATTTCACCAATCCTGTAAAATACACAGTAACGGCAGAGGATGGCTCTCAGCAAGAGTATCTTGTGACGATAACCACGGCAAAATCATCAGATAAATACATCCTTGTTTTCAAGATCGGTCAGAACTCAGGCGACGTGGATTGGCAAAAAAACACGGTAGACGCCGAAGTTCCTGTGGATACAGATTGGGCTAAAATAACGCCTACAATAACCGTGTCGGAAGGTGCAACAATATATCCTGCTTCGGGAACAGAAGTTGACTTTACGAATCCTGTAAAATATACTGTTACAGCAGAAGACGGCAGCAAGGTTGAGTATGTGGTTACAATATATGATGCTATTTCAAGAGCCACCCCCGTTGCAGTAGCTACAATGATAGAAACAGTGGATAAAGAGTCAACCCGCTATTATTTTTCATACAACTGGGCAAGAGAAATACAAGAGTATGCCACCGGGCATTCAGCACCACGACTTATAACCAAATTTATCTACGACAAGGGAAAAGTAAGTGAGATACTCATTACTGAAGAAAACGAGCCGGAAGTAATAAGTGTTATATCCGATCTGAATGTTACCTATCCCGACAATAAGACGGTTAACCTCACTGATAAAGCAACAAATGCGGTATCTAAAATAAAATTGAATGATTGGGGAAAAGTAACCGAGTATACAAAAAGCAATGGAGATACCGAAAAATTTGAATATGACAAACAGGGGAATATAATAAAGTATACGCACGCAAACGGAGACTTCGAAACAATGACTTTCGAAAACAGAAACGGTGCATTTAAAGACAGTTTCAAGCAACAATGGTTATCTCTGTTTACAGTATCACCAGCCAAGGCAAATCCTCAGCAGATTACCTCTGTAACTACATACACCAAAGACGGACAACTCAAAGAAACAATAAATTATAAAAATCAATACAACATCACATACAACCTCTACCACTATTCTTATACAAGTGAAGGTGTAAAAACAAGCGTCAGTTTCTTCTACGAATAATAAATACAACAAAAGCGATTGCAAACCAAAAATGTAATCGCTTTTGATATGTCCTTAACACTTAGCTATTGAAGCTAAGTCCGCATCGCATACAATTAATTATGCCCGGAATGAGGCACAGGCACAACAACAGGTACAGGAGTCCTATTGGGAGTACCGGCAAACCATTCTACTAATTTATCATTCAGAAAACGAATTGTATAGCTATTTCCATACAAGTTGTCGGAGTATGCAATTGTCTCCAAGTCACCCTCGGGAACCGCAACAGCCTCAAGGTGTGTATAGCTCGTACCCAACACATTCACAACCTCTTGCTTGGTCATACCCAATCTGAGTTGTTTTACTTTCGAGTCTAAACTCCACACTCCACAAGAACATAGAGCAACCGTACAGAATAAAATAAACAGGAAGAATTTATTCAGTAGTATCCTTTTCATAGCATGTATTTTTATGATGTATCCTTGTTATTAAGACAAAAATACGAAGAAAAGGTTTAAATGTAAAAGTTTTAAAAATATAGTAAGAAAAATAACAAACAAGAATTTATCCTTTCAGTTTGTTTTGATTCTTATAAGATATAACAAACCCTCTTGGGATTATATTATTATGATTCTAACAATCCGGAAATTTCATTATTCGCCAATATCATGTTATCAAGAATTTTCTCCAAATTATTCTTCAATTCTCGCGAAAAACTATTCAATAATTGCAGATGAATTTCAACATGACAATCGTCATCGATACCCAGAATTGTTTTAATACCTTTATATTTCAAATTAATATTTGCTGCAATATTAAGCATCTCCTCTCTCTTGTCTTCGGGTAGTTCGTAGCTATGCAGGTTATAAAGGATCAGGCTGAACATTTCAGTCTCTAAAGGTATACAAACTACATTCTCGATATCGGCTCCAACAACATTATGAAGCGGACGAATACTAAATGTATTTCCGTTATAAATAAAAGTGATAAAGCGATCAACATGACACTCAGGAAATAAACCTCTCTCTTGTAAACAATTGTAGAATTCATTTTTAATGTCCATTTTTATTTTATTTACGCCTTTCTGTTCCCTTCGAAAGACAGGATAAATATATATGGAAGCGTGGGAATCAGCCGTACTATCACATTCAGAGGTATCGCCAAACACCCATCGCATAGATAGACAACTAACCCCACGCTCATATATAATTCATACTAAAAAACGTATAAACCAAATGAACGTGAGAGCCAATTGCTACTACCCCTATGCGATTAAAATTTGGCGATTTTCCGAATATGGGATAATACCTTAACACTTCTCGTTTAAAATCTATATAATCCCAATACAATCCGCTGACAGATTAGAATTAACACAAATTTAGACGAAATGCGCGACCCTTCAAAATATTTCAAATCAATAGTTTCGATAAAAAACGAATTTGTTAAATTATCATATCAATATTCACTAATGAACAAATAGTTGGCTATACGCTTCCTTATAATTCTTTATTTTGCTTGCAATTTCACACAAAAAGTCACATCTCCAAACAGAAGACATACCCCCCCCCTTATTTAAATACTGAATTTGATATATTGGAAGAATTTCTGTAGACAGAACCATTGACAACTTTATTCACACTTCTGTAGTAAGCGATCTGCTTTTTGTAAAATTCATGTACAATCTCAATACCCATAATCGTGGTTGTGTTAACGTTCTTACAATACCCTGCTAACTTTACACCTAAAAGCAGTATTTTTTTAGGACAAAAAAAGCAACTACATTTCTGTAATTGCTTTTCTGTTATCAGAGCGGAAGACGGGGCTCAAACCCGCGACCCTCAGCTTGGAAGGCTAATGCTCTATCAACTGAGCTACTTCCGCAATGTATAATTTGCATCTCAAAAAGTGGGCAGTGAAGGATTCGAACCTCCGAAGACGTAAGTCAGCTGAGTTACAGTCAGCCCCAGTTGGCCGCTTTGGTAACTGCCCTTTTTGCTTTGCGGATACAAAGGTAATACTTTTATTTATTCCTCCAAATTTCTGCGGTAAAAATCTATCATTTTTATCGCAGTTATTGCGCATTCATCCCCTTTGTTACCATGCTTGCCTCCGGCACGGTCTATAGCCTGCTGCATGTCGTCGGTAGTTAAAAGTCCGAATATGAATGGAATATCATAGCGAATATTCATATCTGCGATACCTTGAGTTACGCCACTGCATACATAGTCAAAATGTGGAGTATCTCCTCTTACTACGCATCCGATAACGATAACGGCATCCACCGGCTTATTTTCTGCCAGATGTTTTGCGCCAAAAACAAGCTCAAAACTTCCCGGAACAAAGTCGATCAGAATATTTTCTTCTTTCACCCCATGCTTCTTCAATGTGCTATACGCTCCGTCAAGCAAAGGCTTTGTTATATTCTCGTTCCATTCCGATACCACGATACCGACTGTCATTTCTGCTCCACTGGGCACTGTAGCCGGATCGTACGATGATAAATTATGGTATGCTGTTGCCATTTTTTATATATTTTGTTAGGCTGCAAAGATACCGATTGTAAACAAATATCCAAAACTCAAAAAAGCTTTATCCATCAAAAGCTTTATCTAAAAACTTTAAACAACTTCTTTAATTCTTAATTTTTATCAATTAGCGAAGTAGATTGCAAAGATTTAACTAATTTCGCACACTATATAATAAGGTATTACAAATCATTGCAATGAAAGTAAAAATCATAAATAAATCGCAACATCCCCTTCCCGAGTATGCCACCCCTTATTCAGCAGGAGTAGACCTCAGGGCTAATATAGAAAATCCGATCACACTAAAACCCCTCGAAAGAACGATGGTTCCTACAGGGCTCTATCTGGAGCTCCCACAGGGCTACGAAGCGCAAATACGCCCTCGCAGCGGATTGGCAGCTAAACACGGATTGACCGTACTTAACTCTCCGGGAACAATAGATGCCGACTATCGGGGCGAAATCCGCGTTATCTTAGTCAACTTATCCAACGACAACTTTGTTATAAACAATGGTGAACGAATTTGCCAGATGGTTATAGCCCAGCATGCGCAAGTAGTATGGGAAGAAGTGGACTCAATCAGTGAGACTGAGCGTGGCGACGGAGGATTTGGGCACACAGGAAAAAAATAAAAAAGAACTATATTCTTATATGAAAAGAACTATATACAGCGTCCTTCTCTTCTTATTTGTTGTCTCAGCATTCTCCGATCTATCGGCACAGAAGAAGACTGTCAAAAACAGTGTCGTATCTCAAGCTCAAGACCTGCCGATGGCTAAACTGTCGGAAGATGACAAGCGTAAATTTGACTATTACTTTCACGAGGCTATGAATGCCAAAGCGACAAGTAAATTTGATTCGGCATTCGACCTTTTGGGATACTGCTTGGCTATCGACTCTACCAATGCCAATGTGTATTACGAATTGGGTAACTATTACAATTCGCTGGATAATAAAAATAAGGCGTTGGATTTTTATCGTAAGGCTACAAGCTACGACGGAAGCAACTTCTATTACAACATGGCCTATGCAAGCCTTTGCTTAGAGTTTAAGCAATATAGCGACGCTATAGAACAGTTCGAAAAGCTTCTTGTATCCAACCCCGACAACTCGGACTTATATGTATATCTGTCGGAAGCCTATCGCCAGGATGGAAACATACACAAGGCGATATCGACCCTCGACAAGCTGGAGCAAATAGTAGGACTGAACGAAAAGATCAGCCTGCATAAGTACCAACTGTATACAGCAATAAAACAAGAGAGCAAGGCTTTTGCAGAAATACAAAAGTATATAGACAAATATCCGTACGAAATAAAATATCAGATATTGCTTGCCAACTTATACTTACAAGCGGGGAAAAATAATGAGGCGTACATGGTCTACAGCAAAGCAAAATCCATCGACCCCGAAGATCCTTATCTGATATCGTCACTTGCTGAATATTACGAAAGAACAAACAACAAAGAGGCAGCCGAAGAAGAACTTCATACAGCCCTTATGAGCCGCAAGATGGAAATCGACACCAAGTTAGCTATTCTGGCTCAGTATGTAGGCACTTTGCAGCAAAACAGACAGGACACAAAGGTAGCCAATCAACTGTTCGACTCGTTGATGGTACAACATCCGCAAGAGCCGAAGCTGAACCTTATGTATGGCAATCTGCTGATGATGCAAAACAAAAAAGACGAAGCACGATTCCAATATCAGCTATTTGCAGAAGCCAACCCCACCAATCCTGTAGGATGGGAACAACTGCTGAGCACAGCATTTCCTGATAGCTTAGACATGACAATCAGAGTTTGTAAGCAAGCCATATCATACAACCCCGAACAACCTCAGTTTTACTTCTACTTGGGTATTTCGGAGTATATGAAAGATGATTATAATACTGCGCTGGAAACACTGCAAAAAGGAGTGGTATATGTAGACGAAGAAAACGTATCTCTTCTATCCGACTTCTACGGGCAAATAGGTGACTTGTATTACCACCTAAACAAGCTCGACAGTGCATTCCTTACCTACGACAAAGCGATAGAGTATAACCCTAACAACATGGGTGTGCTCAATAATTATAGCTATTTCCTTTCCGTAGCCAGAAAAAACTTGGACAAGGCAGAGAGAATGAGTAGCGTTACAGTAAAAGCAGAACCAACAAACCCTACCTATTTGGATACCTACGGATGGGTATTGTTTGAGCAAGGAGCTTACACAATGGCAAAAATATATATCGAAAACGCCATAAAGTATAGCGAAGAAAAAAAGACAGAAATCAGCAGTGAAGTACTCGAGCATTACGGCGATGTACTATACAAAACCGGAGAGACCGAAAAAGCACTGGAATACTGGATAAAGGCAAAAGAGAAAGGTGACAGCAAATCGAAAACGCTGGACAAAAAAATTGAAACAAAAACTTACTTTGTCGAAAAATGAAACTATCCAACAGATATATACTTATAGCATTTGTCACTCTGGCAATACCTTTTGCAATCAGCAGTTGCGGATCGAAAAAGACACTGACTACAGGAGGCACATTGGCCGAGAAGAACAACAATGAAGTGATTGCCGACGCCCTGAAATCGGAGCTCGATTATAAAACGCTGACCACAAAGGGCAGCATCGAGTTCAAATCGGGCAAATCGTCTCAAAAAGTTCCTGCGGTATTTAAAATAATAAAAGATAGTATACTTCAGGCTTCGGTACGAATACCGTTTATAGGAGGAGAGGCTATGCGTATCAACTTCACGCCCGACAGTATAGTTATCATAGACCGCCTAAAAAAACAATACATGGCCGAACGATACAAAGACTCGAAAGTCGTTGCAGGCTTCGACTTCAATTACTACAACCTTCAGGCACTGTTTACCAACAGGTTATTTATTCCCGGATATAAAGAGGTCGTAAATAAAGACTTCGGAAAGTTTAAAGTTACCTCAACAAACGATACGTACCTGATGCAAACAAAAGGTAAAAGCGATTTGTTGTATAACTTCGAGGTTGATGCGTCCGACAGAATTATATCTACCCTTATCAGTCAGGAGAAAAAGAATGTTTCCATTCAATGGGATTACAGCAACTTTATCAAAGACAACAACCATGTATACCCGACAAATATGGAAGCAAAGGTTAGCTTTGCAAAAAAACAAGCCAACATCAATATTTCATACGACAATCTGGATATAGATAAAGACTTTAGTGTAGATACATCGATTCCTTCTAAATATAAAAAAGTTGGATTTTCAGATATTATAGGAGCTTACATAAAATTGAAATGAGAAAAACACTTCTCTTACTCACACTCGTCATTAGTATTTCTTCTTTTGCTCAAACAGCCAAAATAAAAGAACTGGAGCAGCAAAGGAAAGATGCCCTGCGTGAGATTTCAAACACAGACAAGCTACTGCGTGAAACAAAGAAAACGACAACAAACCTGCTAGACAGAATAAAGCTGATCTCGAACCAAATATTTTCGCGCCAAAAAGTATTAGGACTTCTCGAACAGGAGGTGAGCGGTATCTCTGCCGAAGAAATACAAATAGGGAAGGAAATTGTAATCCTCGAAGCCGAACTGAAAGCAAAGCAAGCCAATTACGCTAAAGCCATCGATGCCATGCAGCGCAACAGGCAAGGAGAAAACAAATTGCTGTTTATCCTATCGGGCAAATCACTCACCGAGTCGTACCGAAGAATGCGTTATCTGAGAGAATACTCGGAGTGGAGAAGCCAGCAGGCTGACGAGATAAAAGAAAAGAGCGAAACGCTCAAAGAAAGAAAAGAAGCGTTGAAGAAAGTAAAGACCGAAAAGGTGACGCTAATCAACCTTCGCTCTTCGGAACAAGACAAGCTAAAGAAAGAAGAAACAAATTATCAGCAAGAGGTTAGCGAAGCACAAAGCAAACAGAAAGACCTCCAAAAAATACTGACTCAGAAGAGAAATCAAGCCGAAGCCCTCGACAGACAGATAGCGAAGCTCATCGCCGAAGAGGTAGCCCGTCAGGAACGTGAAGCAAAACGAATAGCTGAAGAAAAAGCGCGTGCAGAAGCAGCGAAAAATAATAATGCGACAACGAATAATAAGAGTAAGACTCGGACTAGATCGAGCGAAAGCAGAACAACAACACGTACTCCTGTTGCCACTTCTACTCCCGAAAATATAACATTATCGAACAACTTTGCGGCAAATAAAGGTAGACTTCCTTACCCTATATCTGGAAACGCAACCATTACCACACGTTTTGGTACACACCAGCACAGCAAATGGAATGTAACCACCTCAAGCGGAGGTATAGACATCCGATCTCAAGCGGGAGCCGATGCCAAATCCGTATTTAATGGCGAGGTAACTTACGTAGCCGCAATTCCGGGATATAATACCTGTATCATTGTCCGTCATGGAAACTATTACACCTTCTATGGCAATATACAGAGCATATATGTAAAACAAGGTGATACCGTAAAAACAGGTCAGTCGTTGGGTAAAGTATATACCGATCCCGACACGGGCTACTCTCAAATGCACTTCCAACTCTGGCAAGGTACAAACAAGATGAATCCTGAACCTTGGCTAAGATAATGGATATGGAGAGAGACAGTTTTATCGAATTACCAACCATCACAGACCATCGGGGCAAGCTTACCTTTGCCGAAATAGGGCAGCATATACCGTTCGATATCTCTTGTGTTTCGCTGATTACGCAAAAGCAAGACTTAGAAAAGAACGAACAGATATTGATTGCGTTGCAAGGCGTTGTAGAAATATCCGTTCACAATAAAAGATATACACTCGACAAACCTCACCAAGCATTTTATACTCAAGACAAAGGCGAGATAAAATACATATCGGAAAATGCAATAGGTTTGATTATATCATCCGATAAGGAATCTAAAACTTCGACTAAAAAGGCTTCTTCGTCAAAAAAATATACAGTGTCAGATTGTGCGCTTATCCCTCTAGAGGAGAATAAAAACATAGCAAACTATATCCCCTTTACCGTAAAGCGGGTTTTCTATATCTATGATATCCCCGCAGGAGAAAGAAGAGGGATGCATGCCCATAAGCTTTGTCACGAAATACTGATCGCCATAAATGGCAATTTCAAAGTAGAGTTGAATGACGGGATAAATAAAAAAACAGTTGCCCTTGATAGCTCTTCTTACGGGCTTCATATTCCTCCGGGTATATGGGCGGTAGAGACAGGGTATTCGCCGAATGCAAGATGTATGGCATTAGCATCCGACGAGTATGATCCTATGAATTACATTCATTCTTATTCAGATTTCATCAAATACCGTCAGGATGGAAATTAAGATATACACGTCCGACTTCAAGCTCGAATGGGATAATTTTGTTCGCAATTCGAAAAATGGCACATTTCTTCTATATCGGGATTTTATAGAATATCACGGCAACCGCTTTAAAGACTATTCTCTACTCTTCTTCGAAAAAGGGAAACTGATTGCCCTTCTGCCTGGACATCTCGAAAACAAAGTATTTTATTCTCACAAGGGATTGACATACGGCGGTATGATAATGAGTAAGGATACAAAAGCAAAAAATATATTATCTGCATTTGAATACCTGACCGTCACATTTCGCAGGCAAGGGATAAAGAAGATTGTTTACAAAGCTATTCCTCATATCTATCATCAGCAACCCGCAGAAGAAGACCTGTATGCCCTCTTTCGCAACAAAGCGGAGCTTACAGAACGAAATATATCATCGTCGATACTCATCTCCGAAAAAATAAAATATTCTGAACTCCGAAAACGAGGAATAAAAAAAGCAGAGAAAAGTGATCTGAAAGTAAAGAAATCTGATAACTGGGAAGGTTTTTGGAAAATCTTGGAACACAATCTGCAAACACGATACAACAAACAGCCAGTGCATTCATTGGAAGAAATTCTTTTATTGAAAAAGAAATTCCCGAAAAACATACATCTCTTTACCGTAAAAAATGCGGATAAGGATATAGTTGCAGGCTGCCTTATTTTCGAAACCAAAACAGTTGCACATATCCAATACATTGCAGCATCACACGAGGGAAAGAAAAAGGGAGCCACAGATTTACTGGTAGACCATATAATAAGTGAAGCATATCCCGACAAGAAATACTTCGACTATGGGGTTTCCACCGAAGACAGTGGACTGTATCTCAACGAGGGGCTCATAGAACAAAAAGAAGGCTTCGGAGCGAGAGCCACAGTATATGACATTTATACAATCAATTTATAAAAATCAAAATTATAATTAGCGATATATATTAAGCTTCCTGTTATATCTGCAAATTCTTTATAATATAGAAAAAGAATATTTACATAGATGAATTTAAATTCTTTTATAAGAAAAAAGAGCATCGATAGTATCTCCGGTGAAGGCGATTCTATCGGCTCGGGAATGAAAAGAGTACTCGGTGTGAGAGACCTGACGCTTTTCGGTATTGCTGCCATTGTGGGCGCAGGTATTTTCAGCACGATAGGGCGTGCAGCTTTTCATGGAGGACCGGCAGTGTCGCTCCTTTTTGTTTTTGTTGCCATAGCCTGTATCTTCACAGCACTGTGTTATGCTCAGTTTGCATCTATGATATCAGTGAGCGGAAGTGCGTACACATACACTTATGTGTCGTTAGGCGAAATATTTGCATGGACAATAGGCTGGGCACTGATACTCGAATATGCCGTATCGAATATGGTGATAGCAATTTCGTGGTCGGAGTACTTTACCACCCTGCTGCAAGGGTTTGGCATACAGTGGCCCGACTGGCTCGCCATAGGATACGCCACAGCGTACAAAGCCCATAATGCAGTGCTGCATGGAGGCACAGACCTGCCTGCACACATACTAAAGGCTGCCCAAATATATCAGAATGCCCCCGAACTTTTCGGCTCAAAAATACTGATCAACCTGCCTGCGGGACTTGTAGTTACCGCACTTACTTTTCTAGTTTTCTTGGGGATAAAGGAATCTAAAACGCTCAATAATTTATTGGTATATCTCAAAATAGGAATAATACTTGCGGTAATCCTTATCGGAGCATTTTTTGTAAAACCCGAAAACTGGTCTCCTTTTGCACCAAATGGCATACAAGGGGTTCTCGGGGGTGTGGCTGCTGTCTTCTTTGCCTTCATCGGCTTCGATTCGATATCCACCACAGCCGAAGAAAGCAAAAATCCACAACGGGACATGCCGCGTGCAATGCTCTACTGCTTGGGGATATGTACCATATTGTATGTTGCAATAGCACTTGTACTCACGGGAATGGTAAACTATAAAAACTTGGGTGTAGACGACCCTTTAGCATACGTATTCCAATTGGTAAATATGGACTTTGTGGCAGGGGTAATATCTTTTACAGCAATAATTGCCATCACAAGCGCAATACTCGTCTTCCAGATCGGGCAACCCCGTATATGGATGACAATGAGCCGCGACGGATTGCTATGGCCTAAGTTCTCGAAAATTCATCCCAAATATAAGACTCCGTCCTTCTCCACTATTATTACAGGGATTGTAGTCTGTATACCTTCATTGTTTCTCGACATGCAATTTGTGGTCGACCTTACCAGCGTAGGTACATTCTTTGCATTTATCCTTGTGTGTTCGGGAGTACTGTTTCTTGATCATAAAGGAGAAAGTAAAAAGGCTAAATTTAAGGTTCCCTACATAAATGGGCAATATATCATTTTTATATTATTCATAGTTGGAGTATCTTTGTTTATTGGTAAAACCGATTATACAGAAGTTATTGTCAGCAAACCCTTACTGATAGTCTTTTGGGCTATATGGTTGGGATTGTCTGTTGCGGCATTCAGGTATAAGTTTTCGTTGCTACCCGTATTGGGAATCCTTACCAATTTATATCTGATGACAGAGTTGGGATGGTCTAACTGGGTAATGTTCCTTATATGGCTTGCAATCGGATTGATCATATATTTTGGATATGGATACAAAAAAAGTAAATTAGCATTGCAAAGACGAGAGGTAGGCAACCCGAAAAATTTAGTATAACATTATCATTATCAACGAATAGTAGTTGCCACATATACAAAAATAACAAATAGGTCTGCGACCCTAAATATAACAGAATGAAAGAGAAAGAAATGATTTTCGGCATACGTGCTGTAATAGAAGCCATAGAAGCCGGAAAAGAAATAGATAAAGTAATTGTAAAACGTGAACTTCAAGGAGACCTTTCGAAAGAATTGTTTGCTTTGCTAAAATCACGAGACATTGCGGTGCAACGTGTACCCAACGAACGCCTCGACCGTTTTACACGCAAAAACCACCAGGGGGTAATTGCCTTCCTTTCGGCTATCACATACGAGCATATCGAAGACATCATTCCTTTCTTGTACGAGCAGGGGAAAGACCCCTTCATTCTAGTGCTGGATGGAATCACCGATGTGCGCAACTTCGGAGCCATTGCACGTACGTGTGAAGTAGCGGGTGTAGATGCAATCGTTATACCGGCAAAGGGTAGTGTAACTGTAAATGCCGATGCCATAAAAACATCAGCAGGAGCATTGCTCAAAATTCCTGTATGCAAGGAGCAAAGCCTTACTAATGCAATTCAGTTCCTGAAAAATAGCGGAATAAAAGTAGTTGCAGCCACCGAGCGTGGTGCTGACGACTATACATCTGTTGACTACTCGGGTCCTATAGCTTTTGTAATGGGTGCGGAAGACACGGGAGTATCAAACGACAACTTGCGAATAGCAGACAATCTTGTAAAAATACCTCAATTTGGTACAATAGGCTCACTCAATGTATCTGTTGCAGCCGGAGTACTGATTTATGAAGTGATACGCCAGAAGGGCATAAAATAATTTTCATCATTCAAACTCAGCGTACAATGAAAAAAATAATTTCAACGAATAATGCACCTGCGGCAATAGGGCCATACAGCCAGGCTATAGAAGTAAATGGGATGGTATTTCTTTCGGGACAACTTCCTATCGATCCGGCAACGGGTGATTTTCACGAAGGTGGCGCTAAGGAACAAACCGAACAATGTTTCAAAAACATTAAAGCAATCCTTGCCGAAGCAGGTCTTACAACCGACAATATTGTAAAAACTACCGTATTGCTAAACGACATAGCTCACTTTGGGGCAATGAACGAGGTGTATGCTACACAGTTTTCGGGAACATTCCCCGCACGTTCGGCTTTTGCTGTCAAAGACCTGCCAAAAGGAGCATTGGTGGAGATAGAAGTAATCGCAGCCAAATAATATTTTATAAAAAAATCTTTACAGTAAAATAACCTCGTAATAATTGCGTTTCTCTGTTGTAGAAACTCAAAAGAATGACTGTTGACGAAAAATATATGTATCGTTGCCTGCAACTGGCGCTCAATGGAAAAGGATTTGTAAGTCCCAATCCGATGGTGGGTGCTGTGGTAGTTCACAACGATAAGATAATAGGAGAAGGCTTCCACCGTGAGTATGGCAAAGCCCATGCCGAAGTGAACGCCATCGCCAGCGTGAAAGACAAATCATTACTCAAAGAGTCTACCATCTATGTATCACTCGAACCATGTGCACACCAAGGAAAAACACCTCCATGTGCACAACTGATTATCGACAATCAGATTCCGCATGTAGTAATCGCATGCCTCGACCCCTACCCTGCTGTTTCGGGACGAGGAATAAAGATGCTGCAAGATGCCGGCATAAAGGTTGATGTAGGAATATTGGAGCGGGAAGCATGGGAGCTAAACAAAGAGTTCTTTACCATACAAACAAAAGGCAGACCATATATATACCTCAAGTGGGCACAGACTCAGGATGGTTTTATAGACAAAGCCAGAGACGAGAAAGACATTCCTCAGCCAACGCCGATATCGAATGAGTTTTCGAAAATGCTTGTACATAAGAAAAGAGCAGTTGTTCCTGCAATTATGATAGGTACAAATACGGCAATAAAAGACAATCCGTCGCTCACAACACGACATTGGTATGGAAAAAACCCCGTACGTGTTATACTCGACAGGCAAGGACGCATACCGCTCAATTATACGATTTTTGATGGGAAAGTAGAAACGATTGTATTCACCGAAAAGGAGTCTTTTCCGAAGCTGGAGAAGGTTACTTTCATCCAAATTCCATTCGACGAAAACCTGTTGGAGAATATATTCACGACACTCAAAAAGCAGAAAATCATTTCGGTACTCGTTGAGGGAGGGCAAGAATTGCTTCAAAGTATTATAGATAAACGATTGTGGGATGAAGCCTTCATAGAAATTTCGGGCATTACATTCAACAATGGAGTACGAGCTCCCATCATTGCGGGGCATATCTTAAATGAAATAAATTGGGGGGCTTCTAAACACATTCATATACGTTTAGCCTAACCATAAAATTATATAAATATTAGATTTGTTGACGCATAAGCCGAAATTCTTTCTATTTTTGCACATTGATATTGAATAAAACTGATTAAAATAATGAAGTTGAAGAAATTTTCTTACCTACTACTTTTCGTAACTTTTTCACTCATTGCATTAAGTTCTTGTAATGATAATAATACGACTACTACAACTGAAGGCGGTTCTGCCGATGCTCAGATTTATTCGTTCAAGTTGTCAGCCATAGCGGTATCTTCTATCGACTCTGTCAACTATCCTATAATGGCAAGCACCAAATTTTCAATCGATCAGAGTCGAAATCTCATTTACAACATAGACTCATTGCCATACAAAACAAAAATAAAGAAATTTGCCACAACGCTCACATATTCGTCTTACGGTATCGGTAAGCTTCAGCTTGTATATCCCGATTCTATTGCAGAATGGAACGGTACAGATTCTATCAACTATGCATTAAATCCTAAAATCAAGGTATATGCAGCAAATGGCCTCGACAGCAGAGAATATACAATCGATATACGAATACACAAGATAGACCCTGATACAATTATATGGCACAAGGTAGCCACACTACCAGATGCAGTTGGAATACAACAAAAAACAGTATTGAAAGATAACGATTTCTATACATTTACTATTGCAGACGGTAATCTAGCTGTATATAAAGCATCAAAAGGAGCTCTTGCATGGTCTAAAAATCCAATAACAACAGGGCCTTCGGCTGCAAATATTGTAATAGAAAGTATAACACTATTCAACAATACGTTCTATGTTGTAGACAAGAACAATCAATCATACAGTTCTAACGACGGTATCAATTGGACAGCCAAGAATAACGAAGTAAAAGCTATTTATGGCGTATTACCGGGAGCCACTGCAGCAAAAGATTCACTCTTAGTAGCTACGGAACAAGGCGGTAAATACTACTTCGCTAAAACAGCAGACATGCAAACGTTAGTTGTTGTGAAGAACTTAAGCAGCAATCCATTCTCGAACGAAATAAGCCAAAGCTTTCCGGTTTCAGATTTCTCTCCGGTTACTTTTATCAACAGGGCAAATCTGAGCAGCAATGTACTGACAATCACAGGAGGTAGAGGGTTCAACAATCAGCAATCGAACCTCACATGGTCTTTACGTGCGGGAGATGACAATCTTCTGGAACTAGGTTCAAATCAAGTTAACTTACTATTCGGTGCGAATGACGGTATCAGTTGTTTCTCATACGACACCTACTTGTTTGCGCTAACCGGAAATATACTATATAAAAGTGACAGCATGGGCGTTAAATGGATTTTAGCTCCATCCAAAGAAAGTTTAAGTACAAGTATACCTAAAGCCTCGGGGCAATCGGTAATAGTAGATAGTGAGAACTATGTTTGGATATTCGGCGGAATACCAAAAACAGGATCTACACCAGTCAAAGAGATTTGGAGAGGTCGCTTAAATCGTCTTAATCCGTAAGTTCCCCCAGATTAAAAACTGGCAGTCGATATACTTATTGTCTTACTTTTGCGTTAGATAAAGATAGATATTGAATAATAAATTTATAATGAGAAAAGAGATACTTTTAATTTTTATACTTATTTCAGCCTCTCTCTTCTCGTCTATCACACTCTACGCACAAGACGACTACAAATATGAGATTGGCGGAATGGCAGGCACATCTTTCTATATGGGAGATGCCAATAAGACAAAATTATATCAGAACCCGGGATTATCGGCCGGCGTTATTTTCAGATATAATAAAGACTTAAGATGGTCTGTAAAAAACAACTTTGTAATAGGCAAAGTATCGGGCGACACCAAAAACATGGGAAATAAATTTCCGCATGATCAGCAAGCATCCTTCAGCAGGATGTTTTACGAATTAGGAAGCCAGATTGAGTTCAATTTATTTAATTATAGTGATAAGTTCAGTTACCTTGGCACCAAACGGATAACACCATACGTGTTTACAGGTGTAGGAATAACTTTTGCTTCGGGAGAGAAGAAATTCTTAGATGCAAATATACCTATAGGCATCGGGCTGAAATACAAAATGAAAGATCGCTTGAATATAGGATTTGAATTCTCTTTCAGGAAATTATTCAGCGACTCATTTGACGTGACCGAGAAAAACAGTAAATTTGACCTCGATAGCCCTTATGGGATAAAAGGTAGCATATTCAAGAACAACGATTGGTATTCCCTTACAATGTTTACTATAACATGGGATTTCGGACGTAGAGTGTGTCCTTGCTTAAATTCTGATTAATTTAAAATAAAATATAAATGTCATATTTTGACCAAATAGATAAAACTAGAATACCCAAACATGTAGCCATAATCATGGATGGCAACGGGCGTTGGGCGAAAAGTCAAAATCTGGATCGCTCTTTTGGGCACAAAGAAGGCATTGTTGCTGTACGCAGAACAATTGAGGCAGCGGCCAAAGCCGAGATAGCCTATATAACCCTTTACACATTCTCTACCGAAAACTGGAAGAGACCCGAAGAAGAGGTTAAGGCACTGATGGCATTGATGATACAGGCTGTAGCCAACGAAACCCCTGATCTGATAAAAAACAATATACGGGTAAAGGTGATAGGTGATATAGACCGTTTGCCCGCCGACACACAGAAAGCGCTGGATTTCTGCTTGAATGAAACATCGGTATGTACAGGCACTACAGTTGTGCTGGCTCTGAGTTATTCTTCGAAGTGGGAATTGACAAAGGCCATGAAGACAATAGCGAGTGATGTGAAAGCCGGAAAAATAAAATTGGAAGACATCGAAGAATCTCTAATTCCACAGTATTTGTCTACGAAAGGAATTCCCGATCCTGATATATTAGTAAGAACCGGAGGCGAGCTGCGCATCAGCAATTTCCTTCTTTGGCAAATAGCCTATTCCGAACTTTATTTCACA
This sequence comes from Dysgonomonas sp., assembly GCF_035323175.1. NCBI lineage: Bacteria > Pseudomonadati > Bacteroidota > Bacteroidia > Bacteroidales > Dysgonomonadaceae > Dysgonomonas > Dysgonomonas sp. Next base: position 132,019 of record NZ_DAOKYH010000003.1, read on the forward strand.
GATGAGCTTTGGCCCGACTTTAACGAAGAATCGTTATTCAAGGCCGTTGTAGACTTCCAAAACCGGGAACGCCGTTTTGGTAAAACCAGTGAACAGGTATCAACAAAACCATAAGTTCACAAAACAAGAGTAGCATTAATACTAATAAAAATATTATTCGATAATAATTCTTAGACCAAATATGTTAAATAAAGGTTTATTCTTTCTGACTGTTATTCTATGCCTTGTATCCACAGGAATACAAGCACAAGGGGTAGACAGCACCGAAATCAAAAATGTGAATAAGGCTCTTGAAGCAAATGTTCAGGATTTACCGCTAATTACATACAACTCCAGTAAGAAGTATGAAATAGCTGACCTTAAACTCACCGGTTTAGTGAATCCGATGTATGAAGATTACACATTGTTTGGTTTTGCTCAGCTACAAGTCGGAGATATAATAGAGGTACCCGGCCCTGAAGTAACAAATGCAGTTCGCCGCTTTTGGAGACAAGGATTATTCTCGGATGTGAAAATTGCCGCTACAAAAATAGAAGGTAATAAAATATGGCTCGAAATCAACCTGAAAGAAAGGCCTCGTATTTCTGATATCGTGTATACAGGAATGAAGAAGTCGGAACGTCAGGATATCGCTGCGAAGGTAGGTATGGTAAAAAATCTGCAAATCACCCCATACCAAATGGACAGAGCCAAAACAATCATAAAAAAATACTTTGACGAAAAAGGATTCAACAAAGCAGAGATATCTCTGACTGAGACACCTGATTTGTCGAAAGAAAATCATGTTATTCTTAACATAGATGTAGTTAAGAAAAACAAGACCAAAGTGAACAGAATCACCATAGAAGGCAATGAAGAGGTAGCCACCAGAACGCTGGAGAAAGCGATGAAAAAGACCAGACATAAAAGCAATTTTAAGTCTTGGCTTGCCAACTTCCTCCGTTCTACAAAATATGTGCCTGAAAGCTTTGAAGAAGACAAGAACAACTTGATAGCCAAATATAACGAGTTGGGTTACCGTGATGCTACAATCCTTTGGGATACAGTATATACGGCTGATGCAGAAGGTAAACCTGATAAGGTAAACATCGACATAAAAGTTGATGAAGGTAAACAATACTTCATTAAAGATATCAAATGGGTAGGTAATACCGTGTATCAAACATGGCAATTGCAAACTCAGTTGAACATGAAACCGGGTGATGTTTACAATCAGAAGAAACTAACCGAGCGTCTTTCGGTAGACGAAGGAGCTGTGATGAATGTATTCTATCAAAATCATGGTTACTTATTCTCTAATGCCGATCCTGTAGAGGTGAACATAGAAAATGACTCTATCGACCTGGAGATACGTATTACAGAAGGCCCTGTAGCTAAAATCCGTAAGGTAACAATATCGGGTAACGATAGAGTATATGAAGATATCGTACGCCGCGAATTAAGAATAAAACCGGGAGCTCTATACAGTCGTGACGACATTATCCGTTCGATACGTGAAATAGCTCAAATGGGACACTTCGACCCTGAGCAATTAAATAATCCGAAAATAGAACCGGATCAAGATTCAGGAACAGTTGATGTAGGCTTACCTTTGGTATCTAAAGCAAACGACCAGGTAGAGTTTTCTGCGGGATGGGGACAAACGGGTATTATAGGTAAATTAAGTTTGAAGTTTACAAACTTCTCTTTGAAAAACTTATTCAACCCGGGTACATACAAAGGAATTATCCCTCAGGGTGAAGGACAAACATTGACTCTTAGTGCTCAAACAAATGCTAAGTATTATCAATCATATTCCGTTTCATTCTTCGATCCTTGGTTTGGAGGAAAACGTCCGAACTCTTTATCTGTAGGTGCTTACTATTCTCGTCAAACAGATATAAACAGCCGCTACATAAACAACAGTTATGGTTATTCTGCTCTAAGCAGCTATTATGGTGGCTATGGTAGTAGCTATGGTAGTGGTTATGGAGATTACAGCTTTGCAGCCGACCCGAACAAATCGATAACAATGATCGGACTATCGGTAGGCTACGGAAAACGTTTGACATGGCCTGATGACTATTTTACATTCCAAACAGAGTTGTCTTATCAAAGATATAGCATGAAAGATTGGGCATACTTCATCGTTAAAGATGGTATTGCAAACAACCTAAGCTTGAATCTTACATTGAGCAGAAGATCTACCGACAATCCTATATACACACGTCGCGGAACAGATCTATCTCTTAGCTTACAGGTAACACCTCCATTCTCGTTGTGGGATGGCAAAGACTATGCGTCGATGAAGAAAATCGATGGTTATTATGAGCCAAGCGAAAAATTCACATGGATAGAATATCACAAATGGAAATTTAAAGCAAGAACATATACATCATTATCTGATGTGGTGAAAACTCCTGTATTGATGACTCGTGCCGAGTATGGATTTGTGGGTTATTTCAACAAGAATAAGAAATCTCCATTCGAAACATTCTATATGGGGGGTGATGGTATGTCGGGATATTCGAGCACATACGCAACAGAAACAATCGGACTTCGTGGATATGAAAACGGATCGTTGGGCACACAGGCCAGTGCATATTCTCGTCTGGCTCTTGAGTTGAGATATCCGCTTATCCTCGAACCATCGTCTACGATCTATCTACTGGGTTTTGTTGAAGCAGGTAACGCTTGGAGCGATCTGAATAAATTCAATCCATTCGATCTTAAACGTTCGGCAGGATTTGGAGCACGTATCATGCTACCGATGATTGGACTAATGGGTATAGACTGGGCATACGGATTCGACCCGATCAATGGATCTCGTGATAACAGCGGAAGCCAATTCCACTTTATCATTGGACAAGAGTTCTAAAAAGCCTTTTAACATTATTTATAAGCAAGTTACTAAACTAAAAGATTAACTGTGCGTCTAATAGATATAATACATTAAATTTGACAGTTATGAAAAGATTATTATTACTATTTGCTCTATTTATCGGAATTGCAGCCGGAAGCTATGCTCAGAAGTTTGCATTGATAGATATGGAATATATATTAAAAAATATAAGCACGTACGAAACTGCTCAGGAACAACTAAACGTAATGTCTAAAAAATGGCAGGGAGAAGTTGACAAGGTGCAGCAGGAAGTAAAAAACATGTACAAGTCGTATCAGTCTGACCTTGTTTTTCTATCGGGAGAGCAAAAGACTAAAAGAGAAAACGAAATTGTAGAAAAAGAAAAGAGTTTACAAGAATTGAATCGTAAATATTTCGGGCCCGAAGGCGAACTTTTCAAGAAAAGAGAAGCCCTTGTAAAACCCATACAGGACGACATTTACAACGCAATAAAAGAGATATCGGAAGCCAAAGGATATCAGCTAGTGATGGACAGATCATCAGCCGAAAGTGTTATTTTTGCTTCCCCCCGAATAGATATAAGTAATGAAGTTTTAGCAAAGCTCGGATATTCAAAATAATTATTTATATTTGTCACCTAAATAAAGAATAACTAATCAAATAGACTTATACACTATGTTAAAAAAACTATTTTTATTGCTGCTGATTGTTGCTCCGGTTTCAATATTTGCACAAGATAAATTGGCATTTATAAATGCAGAAGAGGTGTTCTCTAAAATGCCGGAACTAAAAGAAGTTGAATCTAAACTTGCAACAAAAAGCGAGACGATAAGAAAAAATCTGACAGCTTTAGAAAAAGAGTACAACGATAAAGTTGAGGCTTTCAAGGGAGACACAACCGGACTTACCGAATCAATCGTACTTGACAGACAAAAACAGTTGGAAGATCTGCAAAACAGATATCAAACATTCTTGCAAACAAGCCAACAAGAATACGAAAAAGAACAACAAGCATTGATCACTCCATTGCAAGAAAAATTGAGAAAAGCGATCAAAGATGTTGGCGACGAAAATGGCTATACTTATATCTTTAATTTTGCGGCAACTCTTTATACAAGCCCTACAACTGCTGTAGATGCTTCACCTAAAGTAAAAGCTAAATTAGGCATTACTAACTAATCTTCGTTAGTTATAAATCATACAAAAAAGCTCTGATAGTTTTATCAGAGCTTTTTTATTGTGACTTTACTTTATATTTTCACACTACACATCATACATTTCCCTATCTCTATATTCCTTAGGTGTACAACCATACTTTTGAGCAAACTGCCTGAAGAAGGTGGCTCTGTTGGAGAATCCCGATTTATAAATTATCTCATCAATTGTCATTTTGGTATTTAACAGTAAGTTTCGGGCTATGTACAAACGGCTCTCCCTGATCATATCTGCCGGGCTATCGCTTTCTACTTCACTCAACCTGCGATATAAATGACGTGGGCTCATATTCAGTTCTGCGGCAATAAACTGAGCCGAGAGTTTGCTATTCATTATATTCTTTTCGATGATATTGTAGATATCCTGAATAAACTTTGTATTCTCCTTATGAGTCATCTTACCTTCGGATAGGTCGAATGCACTCAACGGTGAACTGAAATAGTCCTTCAGTGTTTCTTTGCGCGAAATAAGATGTTTTACAGATGTGCGCAAATAGTCTGCATTAAAAGGCTTGGCAAGGTACATCTCTGCGCCCGACGATAATCCCTCTATTTGTTCCTCAATTGTATGTTTTGCCGAAACCAATATCATCGGAATGTGTGCTGTCTTTTTATCCGATTTTATTTCCTTCGTAAGAGAGATTCCATCCCTGCCGGGCATCATAACATCACAAATGATAATATTGGGATGTATCTGTGTCAGCATCTCATCCACGAGCAATGGCTTATCTATAGGAATAACATTATACTCATCGGCAAATATCTCACTGATAAACCATAAAATTTCCACATCATCATCAATAATAAAAATGGTTGGCTTCAACTTATCAAAGGCATATTTGGGGAGCTCCATCATTGGCTCATAATCTTTTCTTATCGTGATTTCGGGTAAAGCCTGATTCTTATCAATCAATACATCGGAGACTTCCTTTTGCGGTAGTTTCACAATAAAGTCGGTACGCTCATCAAGTATGCTGTTTACTTCAATTGTACCATCCAGCAACTTGACCATACTATAAGAGATGGCCAATCCCAAACCATTGCGGGAGAATTCTCTCTTCCCTTCTCGATTTTCAAAATCGTCGAGGATACTATATCGGTCGAAGATCCTTGTTATATTTTCTGCTTTAATCCCTTTCCCCGTGTTGGATATAATCATCAACAGCTCATCGTTCTCCTGATATACTTCAACCTCTATAAATCCATTGATAGCCGTATATTTGAATGCATTCGACACTAGATTAGACAAGATCGTATATATAAATCCCCGGTCTGAATTCCAAACCAAAGAGTCTTCAATATCCTTGCTGAATTGTATGTTTTTGGACTCGGCCAAGTCGTTGAACGAGTCGCTTATATCATGTGCTATATCTGTTATAGAGAGCGGCTCTATCTGAGGAGATTTATTACCGGTTTCGATCCGCCTAAACTCGATAAGTTCTTGAATCAGGTCATTCAGACGCTCGGCATTCCGTTGTATAAGCTGTGTATATTTCCTCACAAAACTATCGGAACCGGCATGCGACAAGATACGGTTACAAGGCCCATATATTAACGTCAGCGGAGTACAAAATTCATGGGCGATATTGGTAAAGAAACGCAGCTTAGACTCGTGTACTTCCTCCTGATGACGTTGCTTTATTTTCATCATCGCCTTATATTTTTTCTTCTTGTCTTTTATAATAGCTGCCCGTATAAGCAAATATATAACAGATATCACCATTGTTGCATACAACACATACGCCAATGGCGAAAGATACCACGGAGGTGTTATCTTTATTGTTATCGAATATACAGGACTTTCCTTTCCGGTAAGGCGGTTCATATATTTTATAAACAATGTATATTCTCCGGGCGATAAACTTGTAAAGGAAATATTATTGGACGTTCCATTATCAATCCACTGCTTACTCAGGTCATCCAGTTTGTAATAATAGGTGTAATTATTCCCGTTTACGTAGTCGAGTGCAGTAAAAGATATAGAGAAGAAGTTCTGATTGTAATTAAGTTCAAGCGTCTCATTTTCTCCATTCGATTGTAAAAAGTCGAATATGTTTTTCTCCTGACCGAAAATCATCAGATTGTCAAACTGAATGCGAGGAAAATACTCAGGCTGAGCCATACCCGTCTCCGAGATAGCCACAAAACCATTGATACCACCAAAGAATAAGATATCGGATTCCTCATCCTTGAAATAAGCTCCATCGCTATACTCTATAATCTGCAAGCCATTGAGATTTGAATATGTTTGAAAATTATCTTGCTCTATATTAAATTTGATAATTCCTCTATTGGTACTCAGCCAAAGATTATTTCTCTCATCGGCCAATATACCATGAATCGTATTATTAGGAAAGCCGTTTCTTTCATTAAATATCTTGTCACTCCTACCCGAAACGTGCTTAACCAAACCAAAACTGGTACCAAACCAAAATGCATTGTTCGAATCCTTAATAATAGAGAATATATCATTCAACGTTTGATTTATCCCCTTATCGGGCACAAGCGTATCCAGTTTATGTTGATTTGTATTTAAGCTATATGCACCATATCCACGGTTTCCGAACCATAAAATAGAATCGTTTTCCTGATAGATTGTAAAAAAATAATTCTGAGAGTCCCTGCCGTCCCTTATCGTAACACGGCTTGCATTTTTGAATACAGGAGCATTTTGAGTGCCTGCGACTGACACTTTTACAATCCCCGTACCCACTGTCGCAAGCCATAGCGTAGAGTCGTTAAGTTCACAGATAGAATGTATATATTTTACGGGTTCTCCGTTCGCTATCAGCGGCACTCGCTTTATCGATCTGTCGCTGTACGAATAGTAACTCAGTCCTTCTTCGCAACCAATCCACAGTATATTTTTCTTACTCTTCGCAAAGGCATATACAGAATTATCGGTCAGTGCAGAATTTCCTGTATTACTATATTCGAGTGAGAATTTAGAAGGAGCCTGATTGAAATCATAATTCTTTATTTTCACAATCCCATCCCCCTTTGTTCCTATCCACAGTGTTTTTTCTTTATCCAAAAACAAAGCTCTCACCGGCTTTTCTATATTCGCCGTAAATGTATTGAACACCGCAGACCTGATCGAATACATATCATTCGAATACATATACACCCCTTGTCCATCGGTACCTATCCAAACCAAATCTTGATAGCGGTCGTTTATTAAACAAAAAATACCCGATTTGATTCCAATATCTTCAGGCTGGTAATTATCCAGCTTATCGGATACATATTTCAATCTCAGCAGCCCGTTGGTCTTGAATCCGATAAAGTAATCGTTGTGATGTTTTATTACCGAAGATATCTCGCCATTCTTCTGTATAATCTCTTTAAGATTCCTGACATAGTATTTTTTCTTATCGGCGAAATGATATTCATACAAGGTATAAGTATTGTCTATAAAGTACACGACATCCGAAACGCCTCTTTCGTAGAAACAATACAAGAGATTTTCATTATGAGAAAACAGCTTTTCTTTTTCCAGCTTTAGATCTCCTTCCCTACTCTCTTTTATAGTGTATGCGGGATTAGACTGATCTTTTGTAAACACCTGAAGCTTGTTATCGGAAGTGATCACAAAATTGAGAATATCATTGTATTTCAACCCTCTTAATATTATCTTCTCAAAGGTTTTGGTCTCCTTTTTATAATAATAAATACAATCATCCTCTTTTATAATAAAGATATGGTTGTTCTTATCTTTTTGTATCAAATAGCGCCCTTTGAACTGATTGAATGAATCAATCTTTTTAGTGCGTTTATCCAACCTATTGAGTCCATAGTTTGTGTACACCCAAAGGATACCATCCTCTGTTTCCAATACATTTTCGATAAGATTACCCGACAAGTTGTTCTTCTCATCCGTTGGTTTGTATACCCGAATGCTAAGACCGTTAAACATATTGAGCCCATCACAAGAGCCAAACCACAAGAAGCCGTCTTTATCCTGACAAATAGAGAGTATCGCACTGTTTGACAATCCATCATGATTGGATATCTGGCGGAGATTATATGCATTTATATTCTGACACAATATAAGACCGATCAGAAAAAATGAAGCGTTTAATACGATTTTTTTCATGGATGTATTTTGTCCTAATTCTGATATAAGATTATGACAAAGATAAATATCTTACAGATAGTAAACGAGAAACAAATCCGCATTAACAGAAGCCACATATATAGATTTGAGACAATGTAGTATATATTTAAGACATGCCCACAGAATTACTTTTGTACTATTGTTGCAGGTTTTAAGAAGAAGATATATTTGCTTTCGGAAAAGATGACTAATACCACTAACCTCTAAAACCTGTAAAAATGAAAAATATAACCTAAAGAGTGATCAACCTAATCCGAATCTAATTTAATCAAAATGCTCAGAATGTCTATTTCAAATTTAGACCTAAAGCGAATTAATCAAAAACAATCTTTTATTTAAATCTAACTATGGTATGATTAAGAGAAAGTACAAAAAAAACTTTGTCAGTTTAGTCTTGTCCCTGTTATTCATCGGGACACCATGCATCTTAAATGCCCAGACTGGCAATATTAATGAGCATCAACAATCACCTTCTGCAAAAAACACAGTAAAAGGAACTGTGAAAGATGAAACAGGAGAGCCTCTTGTTGGTGTTAGTGTAGTAATAAAAGGAACAACAAATGGAACGATGACCGACCTGGATGGTAATTTTTCTATTTCGTGTAACAAAAATGATGTATTACAAATATCCTATGTCGGATTTTTGACACAAGATATTACAGTAGGAAACAACTCCAACTTTCAGATAAAACTGAAGGAAGACCAAAAGGTTCTGGATGAAGTTATTGTGATCGGTTATGGTACCACCACTCGCAAAAGCGCAGTGGGAGCCGTTGATCAGGTAAAGGCAAAAACGATAGAAGAACGCCCTGTGGCGAATGTTACTCAAGCCTTACAAGGAGCTTCACCTAGTTTGACAATCCAACAACGCAGCATGGACCCGAATGACAACAATCTGAATATCAACATTCGAGGACTATCTACAATGAATAACAATTCTCCTTTGATCGTTATCGATGGATTAGTAACCGATAACGCCAGTCTGAACAAACTAAGCCCCGGCGATATTGATAATGTTTCGGTACTGAAAGATGCGGGAACAGCTGCCATCTATGGATCACGCTCAGCGAATGGGGTCATACTGGTTACAACCAAGAGCGGAAAGAAAAATCAACGCCCTACCGTTCGTCTCGGAATGCAGCTTGGGACACAAGACCCTACCATTCTGTACAGACCCGTAGAAGGATACCAAAATGCGATATTGAAGAACCTGTCATTGACAAATGTAGGGCAAAGCGCAATGTATTCACCTGCAGAAGTACGTGACCTATACGATCACCGAAGCGAAGAGTACTGGAACTTTGACAAGATTATACAATCGGCAATGCAACAGTCGTACAATATGAGCGTTTCGGGTGGTAACGAGAATACGACTTACTTGTTCTCCGGAGCGTACTTTGATCAGAAGAGTAACTTTGTTGGGCCTAACTATGGAAAACAACGTTACAATCTGCGTTCAAATCTTTCGACAGAAGTAGGACGCTTCAAGCTTTCTTCAATCTTATCATATACCCGCGACGACGGAAAAAAATCGGTTGATGGAAATGCAATTATCAACTCATCGCGTATACCTTCATACTACTGGACTAAAATGCAAGCCGACAATGGAAAATATCTTGTAAACAGCTTGCTTACAGACCAGAACCCGTTGGCGGGATTAAAAGAATCGGGATACGAGAAAGGAAATACCGACTACATTAATGCAAACATTAATCTTGAAGTAAAAATCATTGACGGATTGAAATTGCGTGGAGTTGTGGGAGCTGATATATACGCTTATCATCGTTTCATTAGAAGAAAAGAGGTGGATTTGTATAACAACGAGAATAATACAATCCCCGACATGAAAATGAACGCTAAGAGGAATACAGAAGATTACAATGAGAATAAACGATTGATGAACTATCAGCTTTTGGCGGATTATCAAAAGACATTCAACAATTCTCACAATCTATCCCTGTTATTCGGAGCAACTAACGAGTCATATACATTCAAAAACAATGAAGTAAAATTCATTAATACAGATCCTATTTTAGGTGTTCCGACAGAAACTCCTGAATCTGGAAGTTCTTCACTACAAAATCGAAGAAAAGAAAGTATTACTTCAATACTCGGACGTGCTTCTTACAATTATTTGGAGAGATATTACGCTGAATTCAGTTTTCGTGAAGACGGTTCTTCAAAGTTTGCGAAAGCCAATCGTTGGGGCTTCTTCCCTTCTTTATCTTTGGGATGGAGAATATCCGACGAATCATTTATGGGCTTCTATAAAGACAAACTGGGAGATCTTAAAATTCGTGGATCATACGGTATCTTAGGAAACCAAAATATCGATCCATATCAAACACTTGTTACCTACAGTTTATACTCAAACACATACGCATTTGACAATGACGTTGTAGGTGGAGCAGGATATAAATTTGGTAATGAGAACCTGAAATGGGAAAAATCAAAAACATTCAACATCGGAGCAGACTTCTCATTCTTAAGAGGAGCTTTATCCGGAACATTCGATTATTTCCACAAAACAACATCAGATATCTTGTTAGCTCCGCAAGTACCTACTGTATTCGGAACATCTCTTAGCTCCGAAAATATTGGAGAAATGAAAAATCACGGTTGGGAACTTACACTAAACTATCGCCTGAAAACAGGAGAATTCTCTCATGATTTTTCAGGAAATATAGGAGATTCTCAAAATAAAGTTACAAAACTTGTAGGAGGTAGAGAAATTTCGAAGGTTGACGAATACTTCATCATGAAAGAAGTAGGATTACCGTTCCGTTCATACTACGGATATAAAACCGACGGCTACTTTAAAACAATGGAAGAAATCCAAACATCAGCCTTACCGGCAGGTATCTCATCTTCAGACCTTCGCCCGGGCGATGTAAAATATGTAGACCGCAACAACGACGGAGTGATTGATGAAAAAGACCGTTTTGTTTTAGGAAATGGATTCCCTCGTTACACATTCGGATTCACTTACAACCTTGAGTGGAAAGGCTTTGACTTTGGTTTCTTCATCCAAGGTGTAGGAAAACGTGATATGATGGTACGTGGCGAGTTGGTAGAACCATTCCACTCCAACTATTCGTATGCTATCTACAAGCATCAGCTAGACTTCTGGTCTCCAACAAATACCGATGCCAGATATCCTCGTTTGGCAGGAATAGGCTCGGTTTCCAACTCTAACAACTATGGCATGGGGTCGGAAATCAATCGATTTGACGGAAAATATCTAAGGCTTAAAAATATACAACTAGGATATACCATTCCTAAGAGCCTGACAAATAAACTAATGCTTCAAAGAGTTCGTGCATACGTTAATGCTCAGAATCTGTTTACATTAAGTAAAAACTCTTGGATAGATCCCGAATCTACCGAATTTGATTCAAACATGGGAGGAAGTGCCAACAGTGCACGTAACTATCCTACCCTCAAGTATTTTGGTTTTGGATTAGACATTGAATTCTAACAAAAGAAACGATACAAAAATGAAAAAAAGACATATAATAAAATATCTGTTCTTATTGTCAATGGGAGCGTTTATATTCACAGGATGTAACAACCTCGACCAAATGCCTTACGACAAGCATACAGATGAAACATACTGGCAATCAGTTGAAAATTCAGAACTATTGGTCAATATGGCATACAACCAAATGTATGGTGCCGGGAAAATGTGGACAGACGAAGCCTTGAGTGACAATGTTATTCAGGCCAGAGATGACAATGACCCTCGCAAAATTCGTAACGGCTTGGCAACACCTTCTCTCGGGCTATTTGCCAGCGAATGGAAATGGGCTTATGAGGGAATAAAAACATGTCATAAATACTTAGAAAATGTAGACCGTGTACCAGGCATGGAAGAAAACCTTAAAGCAACAAGAAAAGCAGAGATTCGCTTCATTAGGGCATTTCTATTCTTCCGCTTGGCTTATTTCTACGGTGACGTTCCTTTCTTCACAGAAGATATTACGCTGGCTCAGGCAAAGACCATATCACGCACACAAAAGTCTGTTGTTTTGCAATTTGTGCATGACGAGCTCGATGAAATCATTGACATATTGCCTTCAAAAGGTGCAATAACCAACAAAGGACGTATAACGAATGCTGCAGCTGTTGCTTTTCAGGCACGAGCTTATCTGTATGAAAACAATTGGCCAATGGTCGAAAAATATACCGATATGCTTATCAACCAGCAAGGCAAGTATGGCATTTATGAACTGTTTGGCGATTACGAAAGCTTGTTTCAAACTCAAAACAAGTACAACAACGAGGTTATTCTCGACTATGGCTATGCAACTACAAACCGCACATGGACTGAGATGTATGCACGCGTGCCAATGACTCTGGGTGCTTTCTTAAACTCGTGTGCGCCGATACAAGCACTTGTAGATGACTACTGGACAATCAATGGCTATACAATCAGCAAAGACCCTGCTTATAATCCAAATTCTCCATATACCAACAGAGATCCCCGCCTGACAGCAAGTGTTGTTTACGATGGATTCAAATGGGTAGATGAGAATGGAAACGTATCAACGATACGTACTGCCTACGGAACAGGAACCAAAGACTCTTGGGAAAGTGTGAGCTCTAACAAATCGGTAACAGGTTATTATACTCGTAAGTATTTTGATCCGCAATCAAGAAAGACATTAAAAGACTATGCACAAGAGAACAATATTATCATGTTCCGTTATGCCGACGTTTTATTAATGTACGCAGAAGCAATGCTTGAGCAAAACAAGATGAACCAATCGGTATGGGATGCTACCATTAAGAAAATACGCTCAAGAGCAGGATTCACAGCAGCGAGTGCTCTAAACTACCCTTCAACATTGTCTACAGACGAAATGCGTGAATTAATTCACCGTGAACGCCGTATAGAACTAGTATTCGAAGGACTGCGCTACTACGACATCGTAAGATGGAAAGAAGGAACAAAATATCTGAATGGAGTAGTGAACGGAGCTAAATTCGCCAATAACAATTCTTCGTATATAACATTGGATTCAAGAAAGTTCAATGAAGGAAAAGACTATCTATGGTCGGTGCCTATCGAAGAAATAGTTAAGAACCCTAATCTAAAACCAAACAATCCCGGTTACTCCGAATAAATAACCTAAAGATTAATTAAAATAGAAAAAAACATACTATTATGAAAAAGATATTTTACAACATATTCGTATTGCTTTCATTTATTATGCTAATGACTGCCTGCGGAACAGACGATATGGAATTTAAAAACGCAGATGTTACCGAAGTCACAAAGCTATATGAACCAGTTTTGGAAAAAGCAATTAACCTAACATCAAGTGGTTCTCTTTATTTTTCTTGGAAACCTGCCATTGCCCAAGATGGCGGTGCACCTTTGTACGAAGTATATTTTGATAAAGAAGGAGGAGATTTTTCAAGTCCTCTTTACGTACTTCCATCAGATCTTAACGGATATTCCAGCGGAGCAGATATTTCTCACAAAATTCTAAATAAAATAGCAAAATTAGCTGGAGCGGAGCCGGGAGAAACTATTAGCTTGGTCTGGACAGTAGTTTCATCTAGAGGTATTAATCAGAAAATGTGTAAAGAAAGTAACAAAATAACAGTTACAAGAATCCAAGGATTGGAAGATCCGGGACAGGTTTATATAACAGGAAATGGTTCTGAAGCAGGAAATAACTTATCTAATGCCATAGCTTTGCATCGATCAGGAGATGGGGAATACGAAGCTTATGTTAAACTTGTTGCGGGTGGAATATACAAATTTGTTGACTCTAAGTCTGGTACTCCTGCTGAATATTATATTGCTGATGGTAAATTACAAGAAGGCTCTGAAGGTACTGCGAATACTCTGGATGGTGTCTACCGCATAAAACTTGATTTTGGTACAGCTTCGGCATCAACTCCTGTGGAAATAACAGAAGTTGGCTTCTGGTTCTGCCCTAACAACAAAATAGAATGGAAGTTAACTTATCAAGGAAAAGGAGTTTGGAAAGGAGCAGGACCTGTTAATTTTAAACAAGAAGGTTGGGGACTTGATGAACGTTACAAATTTAGAGTAACAGTAAAAGATTCTAAAGGAAAAGAATCGCAAGAAGATTGGGGACCTGCTAACTACGGAGAAGATGGCAAACCATCAGGAACAGCAAAATATTATAATCTGGCTGTATACAATTCAACTGAACAATTTGATCCAAAATGGAAGTTTGCAAATGACTTTAATGGTAAAACCGTCAATCTCACTGTAAAAATGACAGGAGATACTTATACACATGAGGTTTCTCTCTGATAAATAAAATCTGATATTAATCGGGAAGATTGACCCGAAAGAAAACCGTAGGGTCAATCTCCTTAGATATAAAGAATATGAAGCTTATGAAAAATATATATTTCGGATTTATAGCATTTGTTTTGCTAGCCCTATCATCTTGCAGCGATCCCAAGGATGAGTATTCGTACGGAACTTTGATAGAATACGATTGGAATGCCGCAGCCGATAGCGCATCGAATGCTTTGATAAATAAATTCTGGAACGAAACAGGCAACTATTTCAACTACGGAAACGACGACAAGGAACTTACATTCCACTATTGGCCCAATGCTCATGCTATGGATGTAGTGATAGATGCTTATCTGCGCACAAACGATAGCAAATACAGTGCTTATTTCGATAAATGGTTTGCAGGCGTTAAAATAAAAAACGGAAATACTTATGAGAATGCCTATGTTGACGATATGGAGTGGAATGCATTGACTATGATCCGCCTATACAATATCACAAAAGATCAAAAATACTTAGATGCTGCTCAGCAGTTGTGGGGCTGGATCAAAGATGCCTGGTCTGAAGATGTAGGCGGTGGTATCAGATGGTGTACCGGATCGTGGGTAGAATTTACAAAGAATGCCTGTTCAAATGCTCCCGCAGCTATCATCGGAGCACGTCTGTATCAAATAACTCAGAACGAAGAAGACCTTGAATGGGCGAAGAAAATATACGACTGGCAAAAACAAACGCTGGTAGTATCTTCGACAGGTGAGGTGAAAGACAATATCATTGTAGAATCGGGAGAAGTAAAAGGCTCGGCTCTTACATACAATGAAGGTACCTATGTGGGAGCAGGAGTAGAATTATATAATATTACCAAAGATGTAGTATATTTGAATGATGCAAAAAGAGCAGCCAATTATACCATCTCTACCCTTACAAACTCAAGCAGTAATGTATTGAGAGACGAAGGAACAGGAGACAACGGTCTGTTTAAAGGAATATTCATCCGCTACTTCCTCGAGCTTATCAAAGTGAACGACTTGGATGAAGCATACCGTCATAAATTTGTCACTTTCTTAAACAACAATGCCTATGTACTTTGGACTACCGGTGTATACAAAAAAGGAGAATATGAAGACAACCTTCTGTTTGGTTCTTCGTGGGATTCTTCTCCGGTAAGCTTTACCCAACTTACATCACATGCCAGTGGCTGTATGCTGATAGAGGCAAAAGCTGCATACGAGAATTTGAAAAAGTAAAAGATAATGAAACTTACGTACATTTTTTTATTTGCAATTAGTGTTGCCACAATAGGCTGTAGCCCAAAAGATAAAGGCAATACAAGTTCTAACCTACAGAGAGCCCGGCTAACGCTGGACTCTCTGTATCAAAATTATTCGGCACCCGATACCAAGTTGCTGCGTGAAAACTATCCCTTCGATGACAAGTATACGGCTACGTATCTGGCATCGCAAGAGCAAGCGAATATTCCAAACCAATATTCGTACCTATGGCCTTACTCAGGAACATTCTCTGCTGTAAACGCCTTGTTTGAAACAACCAAGGATAAGAAATATCAGGAAATCCTTGATTCGAAAGTGCTGCCCGGACTGGAAGAATATTTCGACCAAAAGCGGAATCCGTCGGCGTATGCATCATACATAAACACTGCACCTCAGTCCGACCGGTTTTATGATGATAATGTATGGTTGGGGATCGACTTTACTGATACTTACATGCTAACTAAAGAAGACAAATATCTGCAAAAAGCTAAAATGATATGGAAATTCGTAGCCAGTGGAATAGATGACAATTTGGGTGGCGGAATCTATTGGTGCGAACAAAAAAGAGAATCAAAAAACACATGTTCGAATGCACCCGGAGCAGTTTTTGCTCTCAAATTATTTGAAGCTACCAAAGACAGCACTTACTTTCAACAAGGTAGAAGCCTGTATGAATGGACAAAAAAACACCTGCAAGACCCTTCCGACTATTTGTACTTCGACAACATAAGGCTGGACGGAAAAATAGGTGAAGCTAAATTTCCATACAATAGCGGGCAGATGCTACAATCTGCATCTTTGTTATACAAGCTTACAAAAGACAAAGCTTATCTTACCGATGCCCAGAACATAGCAAAATCTGCATATAATTATTTCTTTACAGATTTTACGACTTCTGACGGGCAACAATTCAAGCTGTTGAAGAAAAGTGATGTATGGTTTATTGCTGTTATGCTGAGAGGATTTGTTGAATTATATCATTTGGATAATGACAAAACATATATAGATGCTTTCCAAAAAAATATGGATTATGCATGGAACAACATGCGTGAAGGCAACGGACTGTTCAATACAGACTGGAGCGGAAAGCAAAAAGATGAGAAAAAGTGGTTGCTTACACAAGCCGCAATGGTAGAAATGTATGGCAAGCTTGCATCTATCAATAAATGAAAAAATCAACATAAAGAAGATATGAAAAGAAAGAAAAACATTGGATTATGCGCCGTAGCGGCTGCAACATTATTAATGGGAGGAAAAGCAACGGCTCATGACATGACTATCCGAAAGGATAATACCGTGGTAAGCTATAACGTTCCTACCGACTTTAAAAGCAACCGTCCACCCGTTGATCAAAGATTATTCAAATCGAAGGCTGTAGAAAGTGAGATAGTACGGATTAAGAAAATGATTGAAAATCCGAAACTGGCATGGATGTTCGAAAACTGTTTTCCAAACACGCTGGACACCACTGTCCGCTATCGCAAAACCAACGGTAAAGACGATACTGTAGTCTACACCGGAGATATACACGCCATGTGGCTTCGCGACTCAGGCGCTCAGGTGTGGCCTTATGTGCAATTGGCAAACAGTGATCCCGAACTGAAGGCAATGCTTGCCGGAGTTATCCGCCGACAATTTAAATGTATCATTATCGACCCATACGCCAATGCTTTTCTTGATCCGCACGACCCGAATCCCGATCACCAATGGATGAGCGACATGACGGACATGAGGCTGGAGTTACACGAGCGCAAATGGGAGATCGACTCGCTTTGCTACCCAATTCGTCTGGCATACCATTACTGGAAAACAACAGGAGATGCAAGCATTTTTGATGAAGAATGGCTGCAAGCGATCCAACTGGTATTACAAACGTTCCACGAACAACAACGTAAAAATGGTAATGGCCCGTACAAATTCCAACGCAAAACAGAGCGTCAACTCGATACCATGAATAACGACGGATGGGGCAACCCTGTCAATCCGGTAGGACTTATTGCATCGGCTTTCCGCCCGTCGGATGACGCCACAACATTTCAGTTTTTAGTTCCATCTAACTTTTTTGCTGTTACTTCGTTAAGAAAAGCAGCCGAGATATTGGCAACAGTAAACAAGAAACCTGAGTTAGCAGAAAAATGTAGAAATTTGGCACAGGAAGTTGAGACAGCCTTAAAAAAATATGCTATCTTTAACCATCCTAAATACGGTCAGATCTATGCCTTCGAAGTAGATGGATTTGGAAACCAGTATTTTATGGATGATGCCAATGTGCCCAGTTTATTGGCAATGCCCTATTTAGGAGATATGGATGCTAATGACCCTATCTATCAGAACACACGAAAATATGTGTGGAGTAAAGATAATCCATATTTCTTCAAAGGAACAGCAGGGGAAGGTATTGGTGGTCCCCATATCGGATATGATATGATATGGCCTATGAGTATCATGATGAAAGCATTCACTAGCCGTGACGAAAAAGAAATTCAGACATGTATAAAAATGCTTATGGATACCGATGCCGGAACAGGATTTATGCACGAATCGTTCAATAAAGACAACCCTGAGAAGTTTACCCGCGCATGGTTTGCATGGCAAAATACACTTTTTGGTGAATTGATCTTAAAGCAGGTAAACGAAGGCAGAATTGATATGTTAAACGCAATAAAATAAACCTTTAATGAAAAAGAATCTAAAGCTCCTGATTGCAGTTTCCGTTATTTTAGCCTTTTTAGCAAGTGCTTGTGGCAGTTTTTCAAAAAGTACAAAGATCGTAAAAACTCAATGCGAGTATTTAGATTCCCCTATAGGTATCGATGCCGAACATCCGCGCTTCACATGGGTGTTCGGTAGTGATACTGAAAATTTCA
The DNA here is from genome assembly GCF_035323175.1 of Dysgonomonas sp. Classification (NCBI taxonomy): domain Bacteria; kingdom Pseudomonadati; phylum Bacteroidota; class Bacteroidia; order Bacteroidales; family Dysgonomonadaceae; genus Dysgonomonas; species Dysgonomonas sp. The sequence goes on from NZ_DAOKYH010000003.1 coordinate 150,616, forward strand.
GGCAAGAAGCTTACCAGATACAGATAGCCAGCAGCGAAGAACTACTTGCTTCGGGCAAAGCGGATATATGGACTTCCAACAAAATAGAAAGCACAACTCCCCGTACCATATACAACGGAGGTACAAAACTATCTTCACATACCCGTTACTATTGGACTGTGACAGTATGGGACAAGAAAGGAAAAACCCACACATCACCTGTCAGCTATTTCGAAATGGCTAAAATGTCGAAAGCGGATTGGCAGGCAAAATGGATCACAGATTCGCACGACAAAGAATTTGAACCTGCGCCATTATTCAGAAAAGAATTTAAGACTACAAAGAAATTAATATCAGCCCGTGTCTATGTAAGCGGCACAGGATATTACGAGATGTTTATAAACGGAAAAAGAGTAGGTGAAAACTTCCTTGATCCGGGTTACACACATTTCGACAAACGTATATTATATGTTACACACGATGTAACATCACTTATCACCGAAGGAGACAACGCCATTGCGGCAGTTCTCGGAAATGGTTTTTACAACTGCCAGAGCAAAGCCGTATGGGACTTCGAAAGAGCCCGCTGGCGTGAACGTCCTAGTTTGTTGAGCGAACTAAGGCTTGTATACGATGACGGTTCTACCGATATCATATCCACAGACGAAACGTGGAAAACCAACACAGGACCTTACACATATAACAACATATACAGTGGCGACAGATACGATGCCCGCCTCGAAGAAGCAGGATGGAACACTGCCGGATTTGACGACTCTAAGTGGAACAAAGTACAACCGTCAAAAGAACCGGCTCCGATACTGGTTGCTCAGCAAATGCCGGGGATCCGTGCCGTAAAAGAGATCAAGCCAAAATCGGTAAAATCATTCGGAGATAAGATATACCTCTTCGATCTGGGAGAAAACATTGCAGGGGTTTGCCGTTTCTCGGTAAAAGGAGAGGCAGGCACAACATTCAAACTACGCCACGGAGAACTCCTAAAAGCAGACGGACGTCTCGAGCAAGGCAACATCAATGTTTATTATCACCCTGAGAAAAAAGGAGAAGTATTTCAAGAAGATGTTTTCATCCTGAAAGGAACAGGAAAAGAAGAAGAATTTACACCTCAGTTCAGCTATCATGGTTTCCAGTATATAGAAGTGGAAAGTGATCGCCCTGTAACACTTACGGTGGATAACCTGACAGGATTGTTCCTACATACAGATATACCTCAGGTGGGTAATTTTAGCAGTTCAAACAATCTGTTGAACAAAATATGGGCAGCAACAAATCAAAGTTATCAAGGCAACTTACACAGTATTCCTACCGATTGTCCTCAGCGTGAGAAGAACGGATGGACAGCAGACGCACATGTTGCCATAGACTTGGCATTACTCAACTTTGATGGAATCACCTTATACGAAAAATGGATGAACGACTTCATCGACAACCAACGGGAAGACGGTGTGATTGCAGGCATCATTCCATCTTCTGGATGGGGATTCGGCGACTGGCCGGGACCTGTTTGGGATGCTGCAATGTTTATTATCCCCAATGCGCTGTACGACTACTATGGCGAGACCCGAAGTATAGAACACCTCTACCCTACTATGGTAAAATATCTGGATTATCTGAAAACAAAAGAAGTAGACGGAGGATACCTGAATTTTGGATTGGGAGATTGGGTATTTTACAAAGCTCAAACACCGAATGATTATACATCAACGCTCTACTATTACCACGACTATGTATTGATGGCACGCTTTGCCAAACTCTTAGGGAAAGACGCCACTCCATATCAACAAAAAGCAGAGCAGTTGAAAAAACTGATAAACAACAAGTTCTTCAATGCCGAAACAGGCGTTTATGCCAATGGTACTCAAACAGCTCAGGCAGTAGCCCTGTATATGGGAATAGTTCCCGAAGGAAAAGAACAGCTCGTTGCCGACAATTTACACAAAACCGTCTCGGAAAATAATTATTTTCTCGACTTTGGACTCTTGGGCAGCAAAACCGTTCCGGCTATGCTTACCAAATACGGATATGTAGAAGACGCATACAAAATGGCGACTAAGACCAAAGCTCCGTCGTGGGGCTACTGGGTAGAAACACAAGGATACAGCACTCTTGCCGAAACATGGACACTTAGCCCTGAGTTTCGCGATGCATCTATCAACCACGTATTTATGGGGGATATCAGTGCATGGATGTACAACACATTGGCGGGGATCAATCTCGACAAAGACCAACCCGGATTTCAGAACGTAATCATCAGGCCTCATTTTGTGAAAGATCTGCAATGGGTTAAGGGCGAATATAATTCTGTGAGAGGTTTGATAAAATCGGAGTGGAAGAGAGAAGGAGATAAGATAAATCTTTCGGTAACCATTCCTGCCGGATCTACTGCAACGATATACGCAGACAAAGAATACACAGTAGGTTCTGGCGTTCACCAATATGTAATAAAAGAAAATAAATAAGATATAAGCAGGAGATAAATGCCCGTTAGAATCCCTTATTGGGACAAATAAAACAAACTAAACATTAATCGATAATAAACATGAAACACAACCTATTGTTATTACTATTTCTGAGCATTGCATTCGGTATAAGCGCTCAGAAAAAAGCTGAATTACAATCGCCTAACGGAGAGATAAAAGTATCTCTTAGTATTTCAGATAAGATATATTACACAATATCTTATAACAATGATGTGCTATTAGAAAAGAATCATTTGAGTTTGAACCTGGGAAATGAAACGCTTGGACTCAATCCCAAACTATCGGGGCAAAAAGCAAACAAAGTAAACGAGGTTCTTACTCCTGTTGTTCCTTTAAAATACTCATCTGTAAAAAATCAATACAATTCGCTCCTGCTTACATTCAAAGGAGATTATTCAGTCGAATTCAGAGCCTTTGACGATGGTATTGCTTATCGTTTCATAACCAATAAAAAAGGAGATGTAGAAGTTTTAGGAGAAGATTTTGCAATCAATTTTCCTGCAAATTATTTACTTCATTTACAGCAGCCCGGTGGATTTAAAACTGCTTACGAAGAACCCTATACACACGTTGAGAGCAATGAGTGGAAAGCAACAGACCGCATGTCTGTATTGCCGATATTGATAGATACAAAGAAACAATACAAGATACTGATATCTGAATCAGACCTATCGGATTATCCTTGCATGTTCCTTAAAGGCAATGGAGCAAACGGAGTACAATCTACATTTCCAAAAGCCCCGCTCGAATTTGGAGAAGATGGCGATCGTAGCTTGAAGATAGTAAAGGAAGCCGATTATATAGCCAAAACAACAGGCAAAAGAAATTTTCCGTGGCGCTACTGCGTCATTACAAAAGATGATAAGCAGCTTATAGAAAACACAATGACATACAGACTGGCTACCAAGAGTCAACTGCAAGACGTATCGTGGATCAAGCCGGGACAAGTTAGTTGGGAATGGTGGAACGAAGCCTCGCCTTATGGCCCGGATGTGAATTTCGTAGCCGGATTCAATCTCGATACATATAAATATTACATCGATTTTGCGTCCAAATACGGTATCGAGTATATTATTATGGACGAAGGTTGGGCAAAAAGCACACGCGATCCTTATACTCCAAATCCGAAAGTAGATGTACATGAACTTATCCGCTACGGAAAAGAAAAGAATGTAGGCATCATACTATGGCTAACATGGTTAGTGGTAGAAAACAACCCCGATATATTCAAAACATTCAGCGAATGGGGAGTAAAGGGTGTTAAGATCGACTTTATGGATAGAAGCGACCAATGGATGGTAAACTACTACGAACGCATAGCCAAAGAAGCTGCAAAATACAATATTCTGGTTGATTATCATGGTTCGTTCAAGCCTGCGGGAATCGAATACAAGTATCCGAATATCCTTTCTTACGAAGGAGTAAGAGGCATGGAGCAAATGGAAGGCTGTACCCCTGAAAACAGTGTCTATTTCCCATTCATGCGCAATGCGGTAGGCCCTATGGATTACACACCGGGAGCAATGATCAGCATGCAACCCGAAAGATACTGTGGTCATCGCCCGAACTCGGCAAGCATCGGAACCAGAGCTTACCAGTTGGCACTGTTCGTTATTTTCGAAAGCGGACTTCAAATGTTGGCAGACAACCCTACCTTGTATTACAGAAATGAGGATTGCACCAAATTTATCACCGATGTACCTGTTACATGGGACGAAACTCGTGCACTGGAAGCCAAAGCGGGAGAATATGCGCTTGTAGCAAAACGCAAAGGCAATAAGTGGTATATAGGCGGTATGACAAATAACACAGAAAGACAACTTGAGATAAGCCTTGACTTCCTCAATGCCGGAACATCATATAATATGACTTCGTTCGAAGACGGAATCAATGCCGGACGTCAGGCTATGGACTATCGCAGAAAAGAATCTCACGTAAAATCGGGTGATAAGATACAGATAAAGATGGCTAGAAACGGAGGTTTTGCCGCCGTAATAGAATAGTGAGTTATTTAGGTAACTCTTTGTAAATAAAGAGCGATATTGGTTATTTAAGGAGCTGTCTGAAAAGGATAGCTCCATGCTTAAACGATCAAAAAGGCTGTCCCTGTTAGAAGAGACAGCCTTTTTAATATCATCGAATGAGGCGATTACTTTTGTATTTCCCTCAACTTGATCTTCGTTAATACCTGTTTGGTATTCAATGGAAAATCGGCATCCATCATCCATGCATAGAAACTTGGCTCTCTTTTGAGTACTTCTGCCACGGGCTTTCCTTTATGTTTGCCAAAATTGAACACCTCTATACCATTTTCATCTCTGATAATACGCCCCGCAAGGTCTACATTGTTGTTGAAGAAAGAGAATTCCGCAGCCAGCTTTTCCATATCGTTTTCCAGATCAGGATATTTGTCGAGCTGAGCTTTCAATACTTCGTAAGTAGCAAGAGTGTCTGCTTCAGCCGAGTGAGCATTATCCAAATTCTTGTCGCAATAGAACTTATATGCGGCTTCGAGCGTACGTTGTTCTTTCTTATGGAAAATGATCTGCACATCTATCATTTTACGTTTTGAGAAGTCGATATCCACATCAGCACGAAGAAATTCTTCCGCAAGGAGAGGAATATCGAAACGGCTGGAGTTGAACCCTGCCAAATCACAACCTTCCATCTGATCGGCCAAAGATCTGGCAATCTGCTTGAACGTCGGGCAGTCTTTCACATCTTCGTCGGATATACCATGTATAGCAGTTGCTCCTGCCGGAATTGGCATTTCCGGGTTGATACGTCTGGTCTTCATCTCTTCTTTCCCATTGGGATATACCTTCAGGTAGGATAGTTCTACAATACGGTCTTTCACCGTATCTGTTCCGGTAGTTTCCAAGTCAAAGAATATGAGCGGATTCCTCAGATTTAGTTCCATAAGCTTTTTTATTAAAAAACTTTATCATCCCTCTCTTTTACAGAAGAATGATAAAGTTGTCATATATCTATTTTAGTTATCTATTACTTTCCTTAATCGTTGAGCATCATTGGCATAAGCAGCATCAACAAATCTTCGTTCTCTTCATTTTCGGCAGGAATAATAAGCCCTGCACGTGAAGGGTCTGACAGTTCGAGTGAGATATCAGACGATGGGATATTGTTCAGAATATCGATAAGGAAACTTGATTTGAAACCTATGCTCATCGGAGTTCCTGTATAATCGCATGGAATAGTTTCTTCGGCGGCTGTAGAGAAATCTATATCCTGAGCCGAAACAATAATATTCTTGTCAGACAGTTGCAATCTGATGAGGTTACTTGCCTGATTAGAGAATACCGAAACACGTTTCAATGCATTGAGGAATGACAAACGATCTAGAATCACTTTGTTCGGGTTATTTTGTGGAATTACCGAATTATAATTTGGATAACGACCTTCTATAAAACGGCAAGTCATTGTATAGCTCGACATTTTTATATAGGCATTATTCTCATCGAATTTGATTTCTACTGTTTCAGATTCTTTTGGCAGAATAGCACGAAGTAAGTTTGCCGGCTTCTTTGGCAGAATAAACGAAGCGCGTTCCGCTCCCTTTGCCGACAATGTTTTGCAACGTACCAACTTGTGTCCGTCAGATGCCACGAAAGTAAGGTCTTCAGTGCTGATATCGAAGTAAACTCCGTTCATCACCGGACGAAGTTCGTCGTCTGCACTGGCAAACAGTGTGCGGTTGATACCCGAAAATAAAACCTGAGGCTCGATAGTCAGGCTAACGGCTGTTTCCTTCAACTGTTTAGGTTGAGGATAGTCTTCACCGTTTTGTCCGATAAAGTTATATTTACCGTTATGAAAGAAAATAAATGTCTCCAGATTGTCGCTATTGATCTCAAATGTAAGCGGTTGGTCAGGCAACTCCTTCAATGGATCCAACAGATTCTTTGCATTCACTGCGAACTTTCCATTACCATCAGCCTCGTTCACTTCAAGAGAAGTAACCAAACGTGTTTCAGAGTCTGCTGCTGTAAGAGAAAGGGTCGAACCTTCGAGCTCGAGCAAGAAACAATCTAAAATAGGTAATGTATTCTTTGAATTGATCACCTTGCTTATTGCCTGCAAGTGACTTAATAATGCTGTACTGGAAACAACAAATCTCATATTTTCAGTATGTTTAAAGTTTTATTTTCAAATAATATTAATAGAGCAAATATAGTTATTTTTTATTACTTCTGTCACCTTTATTTTGTTATAATCACCATAAAAATGAACTTATAAAACTACCGGCCTATTTTCCTTCCTTTATCAAAAGGTGACAAAAGTGACAGGTATTTTATATATTTTCTACTGTCACTTTTATTTTATTTAGTACAACTAAGTTATAAATAAAATAGTTGTCGTGTTTTTTCATCGTCATAGGGGATTTGCAATCCCCATTATTTATTTATCATTAACCTTCGGATTGCAAATCCAAAGGGACGAGTGTTAACAGCAAGTGGAATAAACATTTGAACATTGCATCTCCCATGGCATCCAACCCTCATGTATTTTTCCTCCTACAGATATTTTTACTTTTAGCCATTGTCCGTGATAATCAGTAACAACATACATACTAGTACTAACTCCTTCAGTGTATACAACTCTACTTTTCATTGAAGGCTTACTATATAGCCGTAAAGGTTGACTTCCATACGCCCGAGAATAAATACCCAAATGTTTATCTTTTTTTATCCAGCCCTTACCAATATAGCCTTTAATACTATAATAAGCTTCAACCTGAAACATTGAATCATTCTTATTTATTATATTAAAAACGATGAAATCTTCATTGACAAAATCATGCTTTAATTTTTTCACCACATGCCCACCCGGCTCATCATACAAAAGCTTGCTTCCTTTATAATCAATATCCATAAAAATAGAGACATCTTCTTTTTGTTTTATTTCAAAAGAAAAAGAAGAGGAAACAAACAGTAAATAAACAAGACACAGTAGATATTTTTTCATATACTAAGATCCTCGTCTTAGAGGATTTGCAATCCCTATACACTTTATTTTCAATTGCCCTTCGGATTGCAAATTCACAGGGACGAGTGTAAACATTTTATACCACTTAATCTACATTAAGATAATTTACTTCCTATTTATTAATAGGATTACACCCCCAACTTTGCTTTCAAGCCTTCGGCTATTGCATCCAAGAAATCTTCTGTATTCAGATAATCGCCTCTGTGCATGGTATCACCATATACTAGCAAAGCAAGGTCTTTGGTCATCTTCCCTTTCTCTACCGTTTCTATACAGACCTCTTCCAGCTTTCTGGTAAAATCAACGAGCGCCCAATTTTCATCCAGTTTTCCTCTGTGAGACAATCCCCTTGTCCAAGCAAAGATTGAGGCTATAGGGTTTGTTGATGTTTCTTTCCCTTGTTGATGTTGGCGATAGTGACGTGTCACCGTTCCGTGAGCAGCCTCAGCCTCCATTGTCTTGCCGTCAGGGGTAAGCAATACGGAAGTCATTAAGCCTAACGACCCAAAGCCCTGCGCTACGGTATCGGACTGAACATCTCCGTCGTAATTCTTACATGCCCAAACAAAACCGCCATTCCACTTCAAGGCAGCAGCAACCATATCGTCTATCAGACGATGCTCGTAGGTAATACCTGCTTTTTGGTATGCTTCCTTATAGTCTTTTTCGTATACTTCCTGAAAAATATCTTTGAAGCGTCCGTCGTAAGCTTTCAGTATTGTATTTTTGGTAGACAGGTACAATGGATATTTCTTTTGCAACGCGAGTTTGAAACACGAATGAGCAAACCCATAGATAGACTCATCGGTGTTGTACATTGCCAAGGCTACACCATCCCCATTATAATCGTACACGGTATGGGTTTGAGGCTCTCCCCCTTCGGGTGTGTAAGTAATAGTAAGCTTACCTTTTCCTTTTGTAACAAAGTCAGTCGCTTTATACTGATCGGCATGCGCATGACGCCCTATAATGATGGGCTTATCCCATGTATTTACCAAACGAGGAATGTTACTCATAATAATAGGTTCACGAAATACTGTTCCGCCCAAGATATTACGGATTGTTCCGTTCGGAGACTTCCACATTTTTTTCAAACCGAACTCCTCTACACGAGCCTCATCCGGAGTGATTGTAGCACACTTGATAGCTACATTATATTTCTTAGTTGCCTCAGCACTGTCTATTGTCACCTGATCGTTTGTAGCATCACGGTTTTCTATACCCAGGTCAAAATATTTGAGATCTACATCCACATACGGGAGTATCAACTTATCTTTTATGTATTTCCATATAATACGGGTCATTTCGTCCCCATCCATCTCCACAACGGGATTCGTCACTTTTATCTTTTGCATATTGATATTTATTTAAGTGATATTATTATTTATTTTGCTTGTATATCTTTCAGCCACATTTGCAGTAAGGTGAGCATCTGTGTATGATATTTAAAATTCTCTCTCATTCCCCAGCCATGTCCTCCTTCGGGAAATATGTACATTGTGGCCGCAATATTATTCATTTTCAGAGCATCGTAATAGCCGATGCTATTGGCGGGTTGCACACTATCGTCATCGTCGCTAAGCAACAATATTGCAGGAGGCGTATTTACATTCACTTGCTTCTCATTCGAAAAAGTATAAGTATCTGCTTGTGAAGTATTCTCTCCCAATAGATTATATTTAGATCCGCCATGTGTAGCTACCTGCATGGTAATAACGGGATAAAAAAGAATCGAAAAGTCGGGGCGTGTACTTACTCCCGATGTGGCAAAATGGGTAGAAGCCGTTGCCGCAAGATGTCCTCCGGCCGAGAAACCCGCAATACCGATTTTATCTGATTTTATTCCCAATTCAGCAGCATGCGATCTTACGTAGCGCATAGCTTGCCATGCATCATCTAAGGGAATTTCTTTATGCTTGTTCGGCATCCGATACTTGAGTATGATACCTGCAATACCCTGTTTATTGAGCCATTGAGCAAATTGTACCCCTTCGTGATCGAAAGCCAGCCCTGCATATCCTCCTCCGGGGCAGATAACGACTGCAGCACCTGTCTTATTCGCACCATCAGGCAAGTAGATATGAAGCTCGGGAACAGAAACATTGGTAAGCCACCCACTACCTTTGTCATACTTCTCAGGTTCGGTGATACCGTTAACTGTTGGCGGATTCCCTTCCCATAATTTCACTACTTTTTGTGCACTCACAGACACAGATAAAAACAGAGACAGGATGCCCCCAAACACGAATATTCTCTTGCTCTTCAACATATATCTTTTGATTAATGACATGACATTGTTCAAAGATAAAGAAATTAGGTTTTAAATCAAATACACATGACTGCCTGTTTAGATTTTTTACGGAAGGAATTTTTGAGAATTCTTTCCAAAACTTCTCCTTTCAGCGCTCTTTTGCCATTCCGAGGTAAGAAGAACGAAAATTTCACCGTGGAATATTTCATCCATTTGTATTACACAAGTTATGAATATATACCAACCCATTTATAGATTTTGACTATATTTGTGCCTTAAAAAAATATTTAAAACATGGAAACAGTACTAAGCGGTATCCGTTCTACCGGAAAACTGCATCTAGGAAACTACTTCGGTGCTTTGAGGAATTTCACAAGAATGCAACATGAAAACAAATGCTTCTTCTTCATAGCCGACTATCATTCGCTGACAACTCATCCCGATCCGAAAATATTACACGGAAACGTAAAGAACGTATTGACAGAATATCTTGCGGCAGGTATCGACCCCGAAGTATCGACGATATACGTACAAAGCGATGTGACCGAAGTATGCGAACTATATTTGCTACTGAACATGCACGCCTATATGGGCGAACTTTCGAAGACCGTTTCGTTTAAAGAAAAAGCCCGCAAACATCCCGATAATGTAAACGCCGGACTATTGACATACCCGACCTTGATGGCTGCCGATATCCTGATGCACAATGCAGACAAAGTACCTGTAGGAAAAGATCAGGAACAACACTTGGAAATGACACGCAAATTTGCCCGTCGCTTCAACAACATGTATGGTGTAGAGTACTTCAAAGAGCCTGTAGCTTACAACTTTGGTGAAGAGCTGATAAAAATACCGGGACTGGACGGTAGCGGCAAGATGGGAAAATCGGAAGGAAATTGCATCTATCTGGACGAAGACGCTAAAAGCATCGAGAAAAAGGTGAAGCGTGCACTTACCGACGAGGGACCAAAAGAACCGAACTCGGTAAAACCGGACTATATAGAAAACCTGTTCACCATACTAAAGGTGGTTTCTACTGACGAAGTAGTGCAACATTTCGAAGACAAATGGAATACATGCGAAATTCGTTACGGTGATCTTAAGAAACAATTAGCCGAAGATATTATCAAGGTAACAACACCGATACGTGAGCGCATACAGGATATTCAAAATGATGATGCCTATCTGCACAAAGTAGTAACCGAAGGGGCGGAAAAAGCACGTGAAAGCGCACGCAAAACAGTTAGAGAAGTCCGTGAAATAATGGGATTTAAGAAATTCTAAGATTTCTGCGAAATAAAAAAATGAAAGGAGATTGCCTGAAAAAAAACGGTGCAATCTCTTTTTTTATCTAACAATAAAGATACCTTCAATACATCTTTTCCTGAGAAATTCTTTGTACTCATCAGTATAGTATTTTTCCCCATCTTCTTCTGGTTCAGCGAATGGAACAACAGAGTTTTTTTGCTCTTCAAACATTCGAGCAAACTCTTCATATTCGTTTTTCTTTTGCTCCAATCTAAGCGATGTATCAACCACTCCTTTTTGAAGGTGTTCTTGATAAACAAACAAAATAAGTCCCGACATATCATCAGCCTCATGAATACCATGCTGAGTGAACCATAATTGTAAACGTGAGTCTTTCCAAAGCTTCCAACTATTACGCATCCATCTTCCCAGACCAAAATGTAAGTCGGCTATATCTGTAGTTTTTATTTCATTTTTCACGGTATCATCGAGCAGTTTATCAAGAGCCAACAGGCAATCATCTAAATTCTCGGGAATATACACTCCGTCTATTGAACTAGCAATAATGTTCCTTTCATATTCTGCTTTTTGTTCTTTTGCAATAGAGTCGTACTCCTGAACTAGTCTATTGCATTCAGTATCTATATCAAACGGTTGCTTATTGAGATACCTTTTATAGGATAGTAGAATCAGATAGTAAATATCTTCCAAATGCTCTATTCCTTTTTTTCTGAAATAACAATACAAACGAGTCGACTCTTGTTCTGTCCACTCTCTAAAAATAAACATTCCATTTATCCTCTTCAATTCAACATCTTTCGCATCAATTAGTATACGTTTGGGCTGTTTCTTCAGAACTTTATCCAATTCTCTATTACATTCATCTATATTAGCAGGAATATAGAAGCCCTGCCCAGACAAGCTATCATTCAAAATACCAATACAATAGTTCTCATCATGAAATAACATTTCTTCGGATTGAGAAGAGCACACAGATGAGATGTACAAAATGGAAAACAAGAGGATCAGTTTCTTCATATTATAAGTTAAGAGATAACCATATAAAATTACTAAAAACTATTCTTTATTAAATATTTTCTGTTACTATTTCCACAATATATAATAGCCTTCTTTCAAATACCTACTATTTTTTTCATTAAGTTTGTATATTATATAAATAGAATACGAAAAGAATACTCAACAGAACTTACTAACATGGATAATAGTGAAAAATATAATCTGCTGGCAGAAGGCGAAACGGGGTTAGCCTCGGCAATGGGTATATACCCCAGAAGCAAAGACTTCAAGTTCGATGCTGCGCAGATAGAAAAATCCTTAGCACAAAACTCAGATTTCAATTTAAAATCTTTCAACAAGGTAGAAGTAGATATTGAATACTCAATAATGAGTTTTCATGCCGAAATAGAATACAAAGAAGCTATTTTTAATGTCGATCTATATATCAGCGACACAAAAAATATAAATCTAAACGATTACGGTTTCGCCAATGCAATAGACGAAGAATCACTACAGGTCGCAATGGAGCAGGAATACTTCTTGGAGACTTCTCTATACTTCGAACTAAACCCACTGGATTCGTTTCATCTGCAATTAAAAATAATGAATGCCATTGTTCCTGATGCCAGTCTGGTTCTTGACTTCATGTCTTACAGATTATTATCGGCTAAATGGTTAAGCATGACAGCAAAATCATCCATTCCCCCTTCACCCGACTATCTATACACGCTGCACTGTGTGTATGACGAAGACGGCGAAAACGGAAACAGACGTTATTGGTTCCATACACATGGCCTGCACCGTTGTGGGTCGGTAGAGTTGGAAATGCTCAACTTCAGTCAGGGTGCTGAGCAAATGAATACGCTGATAAATATGACGGTAAAGAAATTCCTGACCGACCCGGCAAAAGAAAAAGAGAGATTTACCATTGGCTACGACGGCATGGGCATAAACCTCTGCTGGCTAAGATGGGAAGAGGCATTGAAAGATCTTCCTCAAAATATACTTGGAGGTGCGGGCGACCGCGATGAGGTGGACAATGTACATGCTGAACCTTCGGGCATACTGTTTGCAGTAGAAGACGGCAATATGATTTCACCCGAGATATATACCTCTACTCTTGCCGAGAATCCAATTTACTATATAACCACAGAAGAAACAAACAGGATGAGCGCTTTGGCTAAAGAGCGTTTCGGAGTATTTGCCAACGTGTTCAGTAAAGAACATAAGCAGCCTGAAAAGAAATCATTCTTAAAGAGCCTGTTCAACTCGAAAAAAGAAGAGGATGAAGCGGGTTGGACATTCCTTGTTAAGCTGGGACTCATTGTAGATAATTCAGACTCGGAAACGGATAAAGAGCATCTGTGGTACGAAGTCATATCTATAGCAGGTAATCAGATAGAAGGAAAGCTACTGAATCAGCCTTATTGGATTGCAGCCCTGAAAGAAGGCGACATAAAAACATACCCATTGGATCTTCTCACCGATTGGGTTATCTATTCTCCGGATAATACATATACCCCAGATTCAATATATTTATTAATAGATTAGATAAAAGATGCAAACACTATCCGTTATTGTCCCCTGTTATAACGAAGAGGCAGTTATACAGGAGTTTTACAGGAGAACAAAAGAGGTTCTAAACTCACTCGACGATGTAGTGGGATATATAATTTTTATAAATGACGGTAGCAAAGATAATACGAGATATATACTCGATCATATAGCATCGCAAGATGATAAAGCAAGAGTTATTCATTTCTCTCGCAACTTTGGGCATCAACCCGCTGTAACAGCCGGAATGAATCTCTGTAAGACCGACTTGGCAGTAATTATTGATGCGGATTTGCAAGACCCTCCCGAATTGATTCCTGATCTCATTGAAACGCAACGTAAGGAAGAAGCCAGCGTTGTTTACTGTGTAAGGAAAAAACGAGAGGGTGAAACTGCTTTTAAGAAAGCGACAGCCAAACTCTTTTACAGAACAATGAATAATCTATCGGAAGTAGAATTCCCCGAAGACACAGGCGATTTCCGACTCGTAGACAGAAAGGCAATAAATGCCTTCAACGGACTAAAAGAGAAAGGAAAGTATATTCGTGGACTTATCAGCTGGATAGGGTTCAAGCAAGTTCCATTCTATTACAACAGAGACGCACGCTTTGCCGGAGAAACAAAATATCCGCTCAAGAAAATGCTCTCTTTCGCAAAAAAAGCTCTTCTTTATTTTTCCAAAAAGCCTTTGATGTTATCCATCAGTCTGGGTTCCATCGCTTTCTTTATCGGAATTATTTATGGATTGTGGGTGTGGCTCGGGCATCTTTTGGGCTTCACGAATGTGATTACAGGATGGACTTCTACGATAATTATAATTATATTCTTTGGTGGTGTACAACTAATAACAATCGGAGTGCTGGGACAGTATATCGGGGTACTCTTTGATGAAGTAAAAAGCAGACCGGAGTATATTATAGATGAAAAAATAAACTTTGAAGAATAACCGATTGGTTATTCTTCTTTTATTTCTTCGTAATTGACATATTCGCCTTCATTTTTAGAGAATTTCTTTTGAGTGGTATCCTCAGCTGTCGACCGTGAATTGTTATTGGTCTGACGACGATTACTCTTAGCCCTATCCGAAGATGGACCAAAGAAGCGAATAACCCTGCCCAAAAATATTCCTAAAATAAGGAAACCGAAAAGTCCGATAAGTAATAAGAATCCAAGAAATTTAAACATATAGTTACCAATATTTATAGACTATGAGAACAAAGATACGGAAATTATTATTTATTCATATCGTCTTCGGTAACTGTATAATTAACAAAAACGGAATTGTAAGCCTTAAAGCAACCCAATGCACCGCCAACAATATTGGTAAGAGGATTGGTCCCCCCTCCGGCGGCAACACTGCTCAATGATCTGTAGAAAGTATACATTCCCTTATCCAATGTTTGCATCTCAATTCTTAACTTATCTCCTGCCTTGAGAGCTTCGTCATTATTATCTTCCTTATCAAACAGTAGAATATTTTCGACTTTCAGCCCATTGCGGTATTTATCGCTATCTAAGTATAAGGATTTCATCGCCTTTTCGTTTACATAGAGTGTTGTATAGTAATAATTCTCTACATCTACAGGATCATAAAAAACCACACATGGCGAATAAATAGCCTCGTTGGCTACCGTAACCTTATAAATATAAACACTATCGATGGGTACGATATTGGGAATTTTAGCCTCTGATGTATAAATATTATCTCCTATGGTAACCTTCAATTTATATGTACGTCCTACCCTGCCTACAATTGAAGAAACATAAAAACCCGCTTCCTGCTGGCTTTCTATTAGTATATCAGCATTATCTTTATCGTCTGTCAATTCAACCTTAGCCCCCGACAAACGATTGTAAGATTCTTTATCATAAAAACCTTTTGTTTGAGTCAACAGCACAAAACACGGTGCCCCTTCTTTTATAGAAGCATCAATTACATCTCTGGGCGGAGCCTGAGCAAGGTCTAGCTGAACAACCTCTTCACATGCCGTGAGCAATGTGAGAAGAAAAATTATATAAAGACATTTATTTACAATAACCATAATTTTCAGAACTTAAAGTTCCACGAAATTGAGGGTACAACACTAAATAAATAAATCATATAAGACTCTGACGCTGACCTGTCATCTTCGTTTTGTCTAAAGCCAAACATATAAGGATTTTTACGGGCGTATGCATTATACAAGCCGAACGAAAGCTCGGATGTATATTTCTTTGTCTTCTTCAAGACACACATAGCCCCCAAATCGAGCCGATGATAAGAAGGGGCTCTATAATGATTCCTGCCTTCGTAATAATATATAGCATGCCCATCAATAACATACTTCCCCGAAGGAAATGTCATGGGGCTGCCTGTAGCAAAAACCCACGTAGCCGACAATGTCCACTTTTTGCTCAGTTCATAAATACCGACAGCAGAAATATCGTGCGTCCTATCCTGATTGGCTGCATACCATTTACCGTCATTTATCTTATCTATTTTGCGTTCGCTGCGAGACAGGGTATAACCTACCCAACCATTAAAACGACCGTATTTCTTTTTCAGGAAAAGCTCCAATCCATAGGCTCTCCCTTTACCAAACAAGAGTTCGGTTTCTATAACTTCTTTAGCCCTTACATCTGCCCCATCTTTATAATCTATCTGATTTTTCAGGTCTTTGTAATACACCTCTGCACTAAACTCAAAAATATTATTCTGGAAGTTGCGAAAATAACCCAACGAAACTTGATTCGCCACTTCGGGTTTTATATAATCGGTATTCGATATCCAGCGATCAATCGGACTAGACATATTCGATGTAGTGAGCAGATGCAGGTTCTGCCTTGTAAGCGCATAAGCAGCCTTAATAGACGACGACTCGTTTAGCTGATATGCCAGCGAAAGTCGTGGCTCTATACTCCAATATGTTTTAAGGAACTCTCCCCTTTTAGTGGCAATTGTATCCTTTATAGACTGGTCTTCTTCATTGAAAGTATAATAATCGCTTCCGCCCAGCACGCTGAAAGAAGAAAGTCTAGCACCATAACTAAATTCCAGTTTATCGCTAAGCTTCATATCGTTAGAGGCATACAGTGTATTCTCCCACGAATAACGATGGGCGTACGGCGACACCTTTAGTTGAGAAGGGTCTTTGCTTACCAATTCTCCAGGTACAATCTGGTGATAGATAGAGTTGAAGCCGAAGCGTATCAAATTCTTTTCGTTGGGATAGAACACAAAATCCTGATTGAAATTGATATCCCTTATCCGCGACATAACATTAAGCCCTGTCGTGAGATCTACACTTACATTGTATTTATAGTCGGTATACGAAAGAGTGGTGGTCGAAACTTTTTTCGAATCAAAGATATGGTTCCATTTCAGAGCGGCGATTGTATTCCCCCAATCCATTGTTGCTATCTGATCAAGACCTAGCTTGTCCTTTCCATGATAAGCTGTCAGTGTCAGTTTGTCTTTATTCGACAAAGCGTAAGTAAGCTTTGCATTCAGGTCGTAAAAGTATAATGTCGACCCTTTTACCTGCTCTACGCCCACCGTACGAGCCAAGGCATCAGCATAAGTACGTCTGGCAGAAACAATAAAAGATGATTTTTCCTTCTGTATGGGGCCTTCTAATGTAAGCCGGGAGGAGATTAACCCAATGCCTCCATTCATGTGATAGTTTTTCAAATCACCATCACGCATGCTCACATCAAGTGTCGAAGACAGCCGTCCTCCGTATTGGGCAGGCATAGAACCTTTATAGATAGTCATATTATCTACAGCATCGGAATTGAATGTTGAGAAAAACCCAAAAAGGTGAGAAGGGTTATACACTGTTGCATTATCGAGCAGTATCAGATTTTGGTCGCTGCTCCCTCCCCGCACATAAAATCCGATATTACCCTCTCCCGCAGTTTGTACGCCGGGCAACAACTGAATTGTTTTCAAGATATCTCTTTCGCCAAATAACACAGGAATTTTATTCATCGATTCTATTTCCAATTTTTCGACCCCTGACTGCACCCGCTTCACGTTATCGTCCGATTTTACAGCCAGTACCTCTATTTCCTTGAGGGAAACAATGTCTTTTGTCAAAACAATATCCTGAGAGAGATCCTTATCTATTCTGATCTTAAGGTGTTTGGTATCATAACCCAATAGCTTGAATATAATACTGTATTCGCCCGAAGGCAATTGCAGAGAGAAGCTGCCGGCAGCATCACTAAAACCAGCAGATTGAGTATGCTCTTTTGCAGCGATGGCAACTCCGGCGAGCGGAATATTATCTCCTTCACTATATATTTTGCCACTAAACACATATTTTTTCTGAGAAAAAGCGGCAATGCTAGTAAACAATATAATGACAGTAAAGAGATGCTTCATATTAGCTTACTTCATCCGTGGAATTTATATATCAAACGGAACAGAAACTGTCTTATTTTCCAATGACATATTTTGAGGCCGGAATAACACAAAGATAAAATTAAATTATTAAGAACCTGTTTATTTCATTTCGAACAAACTTTTATTTTTTCTAAAATTATCAAAATTTTCTCTCACCCCTTGCCCCTTTTTAACATTTAAGAAATATGTATCAAAAATGAAATACTTTTCATCTTTACTTCATAAGCAATCGAAGATCGAAAATAACATGTTCTAAATACAATTCTGATTTATTTCAAATAGTTAATTCGGCTCAATAAGCCTAAGAACTGGTTAAAAAAAAGCAATAAATCGATTATTCGAATATTTTTTAATTAAAATAAATAACTTTACAATCTCAAATAAATTGCCTAATGATTCTGTCTGTATTTACAGGCAAACAATATGTTAATAATTAAATAATTTAATATAGTAATCTAATAGAACAATGACATTTAATTTAATCAGAATGACGAAGGCCATCTCAATATGGCTTATTTTGTGTGGATTTTTAAGTTCTTGCGAGGGGACGAAACAATTGGATGCGACACCTAATCTTACTCAATTTGTCGATCCATATATCGGAACCGGCGACCATGGACACGTATTTGTAGGAGCGAATGTACCTTTCGGATTGGTTCAGTTAGGACCAACAAACTATTCGCAAGGATGGGATTGGTGCTCGGGATATCATATTTCAGATTCTACCATTATCGGTTTTGGACATATGCACCTTAGTGGAACCGGTATCGGCGACTTGGGCGATATTTCATTTATGCCTGCAACAGGTAACGTAGTTCTAAAAAGAGGAGATCTTAAAGACCCTAAATCAGGAATATATTCTTTATTCAGACGTGAGACCGAAAAGGTAAAAGCTGGATACTATGCTGTTCATCTCGACAGATTTAATGTTGATGTGGAATTAACCGCAACCAAAAGAGTTGGGTTCCACAAATATACATTCCCTCAATCAGACTCAGCAAAGGTAATCATCGACCTACAACATGGTATCGGTTGGGACAGCCCAATGGAAGGATACCTTGTTCAAGAAAACGACTCTGTAATATCAGGATACCGCTATTCGAAAGGATGGGCTGTAGACCAACGCATATTCTTCACAGCTGTATTCTCTAAACCAATGAAGCAATTTATAGTATCAGATTCTACAGAGGTGAAAGCAGGAAATAGCATCAATGCGAGAAAAGCATACGGACAGGTATTGTTCGAGACAAAGGATAAAGAAAATGTATATGTTAAGGTAGCTATTTCTCCGGTAAGCATCGAAAATGCAAAATTAAACATGCAAGCCGAACTACCGGGATGGAACTTTGAGCAAACAATTGCAGATGCAGACAAAGCATGGAACGAAGAATTGAGCAAGATACAGATAGAAACAAACGATGCTGCCGCTAAACGTGTGTTCTATACAGCTCTTTATCACACAATGATTGCTCCATCCGAATTTTGCGATGTAAATAACGATTATAGAGGTTCTGACGGGCAAATGCACCAGAAGGGAACTTTCAAAAATTACACTACATTCTCTTTGTGGGATACTTACAGAGCTGCTCACCCATTGATGACTATTATCCATCCTGAAAAGATGAGCGATATCATCAATACAATGCTTACAATATATCAGCAACAAGGCAAGCTTCCTGTATGGCACCTGATGGGTTGCGAAACAGACTGTATGGTTGGTAACCCGGGTATATCTGTTGTGGCAGATGCGATCTTGAAAGGTTATGACGGGTTTGATAAAGACCTGGCGTATGAAGCTATGAAAAAGTCGGCTATGCTAGACGAAAGAGGCTTGAACTATCTAAAACAGTACGGCTATATCCCTTACGATAAAGGAAACGAAAGTGTTGCTAAAACAATGGAATATGCTATTGCAGACTGGACTATTGCTCAGGTAGCTCAAAAAATGGGAAAAACTGAAGATTATGAATATTTCTTGAAACGCAGTAAAGCATACACTCACTTTTTTGACAAGTCAACAGGCTTTATGAGAGGTCTTTCTTCTGATGGAAAATTCAGAACACCATTCAATCCGTTCGAATCTGTTCATCGCGAAAACGACTATACAGAAGGAAATGCTTGGCAATATACATGGCTAGTCCCTCATGATGTACAAGGACTTGTAGACCTGTTTGGAAGCAAGGAAAAATTTGTACAAAAACTGGATTCTTTATTCATAGTAGAAGGATCGTTAGGGAAAGATGCTTCCCCTGACATCAGTGGATTGATCGGTCAATACGCTCACGGAAACGAACCGAGCCACCACGTAATCTATATGTATCCATACGTAGGTCAACCATGGAAAACAGCAGAAAGAGCTCGTGAAGTGATGTCTGTAATGTATCATGATCAGCCTGCAGGTCTTTCAGGAAATGAAGACGTAGGACAAATGTCGGCATGGTATGTATTGTCTGCTCTTGGATTCTATCAGGTTGAGCCTGCCGGAGGAAAATATATCTTCGGTAGTCCGATTGTAGACAAAGCAACTGTGAAGGTTAAAGATGGCAAGGTATTGAACATTGTCGCAAAAAACAACAGTGCTGCAAACAAGTACATCCAGAGCGTAACTCTTAACGGACAGCCTTACGACAAATATTATATCAACTTCAATGATATTATCAATGGCGGTACACTAGAGTTTACAATGGGTGACAAACCTTCCGAAACTTGGGGTACAACCGTAGATGTTATACAAGCAAGTGCGAAATAAGCAAATACAATAATTATTTATATCAGAAAAGCGAAAGTATAAACTTTCGCTTTTCTTTTTTTATATCTTTGTTTTTTAGCAAAATAGAATCTTAATAATCTAATCTGACCACTTTATGACTTCTGCGCTCACAGAAAAACCCAAACGTATAGCATCGATAGATGTATACAGAGCTTTGACAATGTTTTTTATGATTTTTGTGAACGACCTATGGAGTGTAAGCAATGTACCCCATTGGCTCGAACATGCGGCAGCGAATGAAGACATGCTCGGCTTTTCGGACATTGTTTTTCCTTCGTTTCTCTTTATTCTAGGGATGTCTATTCCTTTGGCTATTGAGATAAGGAAGAAGAAAGGTGATTCGAACAGTGGAATTTTGAAGCACATCATAATTCGTTCTATCGCTCTTTTGGTGATGGGTTTGTTTACCGTAAACCTTGAATCGGGCGTAGCGGCGAGCATAGGCATGAGCAAACCTATATTTACATTGATCATGCTTCTGGCTTTTTTCCTTATCTGGAATGTATACCCCAAAACAGAGAATAAAACAAGGCAGAATTTATATTCCGGATTGAAAATTATAGGTATAGTCATTCTGGCTATATTAGCTTTTATGTTTAGAGATGCAGAAGGAGGAGTTTTTCAACCTCGTTGGTGGGGCATACTGGGACTTATCGGATGGACATACCTGCTGTGTGCTATTTTGTATCTATTCCTAAACAAAAATAAAGGTTACCTCATTGTTGCCCTCTTTGCTTTTATACTACTATGCATTGGCGGGTCGAATCATTGGCTAGGTATCTTTGATGGAATTATCCCAGGCAATGGATGCTTTCATGCTTTTACGATGAGTGGGATGCTCATATCTCTGCTTTTCAATGAATCTGAACTGGGTATCGGCATAAAGAAAAAAATGCTAACATCGACCTTTATAGGTATTATATTCATTCTAGGCGGATTTGCAGCTCACAACTTTTGGCTTATCTCCAAAATACAAGCGACACCTACATGGCTATTCTTGTGCACAGGAATTTCCATCCTTTTATACGTATTGATGTATTGGTTGACCGACATTCAGAACAAAGCATCTTGGTTTGGCATTATAAAACCGGCAGGGACAGCCACGCTTACCTGTTATCTGATCCCTTATTTTTTATATGCTATTTTCGTATTAACGTCATTTTCTCTTCCCGAATCGCTGACAACCTCTCCTATCGGATTAGTAAAATGTATCATTTTTTCATTTTTGACTATCGGGATTACAGCTCTATTGGGGAAAATACATATAAAATTAAAAATATAGTCATTCGTTGTATTTCTAGTAAATAATTGGAAAATAGAGCAATAAAAAGCAGCCTCTGAATAGCGCATCAAAATTTAGATACTTTTTCTAAAAAATGTATGGAAATTGTTTTGTAGAATAAAAAAATTGCATACCTTTGCCACGCATTTGAGAGAAAATGTAACCCCAACAAGGGCGTTTAGCTCAGCTGGTTCAGAGCATCTGCCTTACAAGCAGAGGGTCGGCGGTTCGAATCCGTCAACGCCCACCAAAACAAAAAAGACTTACGAGAAATTGTAAGTCTTTTTTGTTTTTATTCGTCTCTATTCCTCGATGGTTTTTAAAGTCAGACTTAAACCAAGACTTAAACCGAAAAAACATTATGAATACTGCTGTTAATGGAGTTTGTTACAAGTCTAAGACATTAAAAAATGGTGAATATCCTATTATGTTACGTATTTGCAAGCAAGGAAAGGAATATTCTTAAAAAGGGAAAAAGCCTAATTTCTAACATCAATCCCTTTTCTGGCAAAACCAACCATGTATAAATGCCATCTGATAAAACTGTACAGGTCTTTCAAAGCCTGCTGATTGTATAATTTTTGCAACTTCTTCCTGAGCCAATAATGAAACTCCTTCCTTATGACTTTGGCGAATTTTTTCAATGCTTTGCGGAACACCTCCCTCCGACATCATTTTTGACCAGACATCCAATATATGCTCATATTCATAAGAACCTATTTCATTCGACAGGTCGGCATTTATGAGAATTCCTTTACTTTTAAGATGTCTTTGAATATTTCTAAAAAAGTCAATACGAGAATCTTTTTCATCTATAAATTGTGAAACAAGAATAGAGGTTGCTGCATCATAAGTATCGGGTAATGATAGATTCTCTAAATAATCGGCATAAAATTCACATCGATCTTCCATTCCTAACTCAGATAAACGTGTACGGCAAACATCAAGCATAGCAGAAGAGGGATCAACAGCAATAAAGTTCCAAGTTGAAAACCTTTTAGCCAGATAGATTATTTCAGCTCCCGTACCTGCTCCGACACAAAGTATTTTCGCTTTTTCAGGCAACTCAGAAAGTATCGCCCCCATCAACAGATGTAGAGAGTTACTAATGGCGCTAAGCTTCTCCCATGTTTTATCGTAAGAATCAGCTGTAGTATCGAAAATCTCTTTTACTTTATCTTTCTTCATTATCTCTTTATACTTTATTTTTCATGATAAGTGCAGGTTCAATATCAAAAGGCTACACTACAATTTTCTTAGCTGATCAATCCCAATGCTGAAGCATATTTAACAGCTTCCATAGAATTATTTACATCTAACTTTTCCAATATCCTTTGTCTATGTGTATTAACGGTGTGGACGCTAATAAATAGCTGTTCTGAAATTTCCTTGCTAAGTAAGCCTTCTTTTATTAGCTGTAGAACAGCGATCTCTCTTGTGGTAAGATCCGATGCTTTTGGAGACAATAGGTTTTCAATAGGGAAAAACGTATTTTCTTTTACATTTAAGATATGTCCTCTTACCGTTTTAAATGCGCTCTGGTCTGGAGATAAATCCAAAACACTTAACGATAACCATGCATTTCCCGATTTATCTTTTTCCAATAAGGTGTATTGTTCCACCACTCTCACATATTGACCGATAGCGTTGCAAATACGAAACTCCGATATCATTTTATAATCCTGTAAGTTTTCTTTATTCGCATGTAAAAATTTGAGAGCTGCAATACCGTTTCTAATTAAAGAACGTAAATCGTCAGGATGCACACGCTCATCTATACCTTCTTTACAATCGCCAAATATTCCTCCAAAATTGAACGATGTATATACATGCTTCCTCTTATACATATCAAAAACCGTTATCCCGCTATTCGACACTTTAGCCAAATGAGAGAGCATTTGCTTATGATATTCGAGTAGAGAGTAGTCAAGATCAGCTTCATTAAAACTCTGCAATGATAAAAGCCGTGCATGTTCCTTCTGTAAATCTTCCATACGGGCAATATAATGATAAATCAGTATTGATCTCCTAAGGGACAGTTTCTTACTTTGTACAAAACAAAAGTAGGTAAAATCATGAACAAAACGTTACTATTTCTTTTATTAAACGTCCTTTCGTTAGGTATATTATATGCACAATCATCTCAGAATATACGAGGTGTGGTATATGACAAAGAATCGAATAACCCTATTCAATATGCAACTGTAGCTGTACTAAATAGCAAAATCCCTTTAGGTGTAAGTACAGATAGCTTAGGACAATTTAAAATACAAAATGTTCCGATAGGACGCTATGATATTCAAGTGACATTAATAGGCTATAATCCTATTATAATAAAAGAGCAACTACTGTCTTCGTCCAAAGAATTGTATCTGGAAATTGCAATGGTCGAAAACTCGAAACAACTTGATGAGATTGTTGTCACTCCTCAGATAAATAAGTCACAACCCTTAAATAATATGGCATTAGGCAGTGCCCGTATGTTGAGTGTAGAAGAAGCAAGCCGGTATGCAGGAGGGTTTGATGACCCTGCAAGATTAGCAACATCTTTTGCAGGTGTAACAAGCAGTGTAGGGAATAATGGTATTGTTGTCAGAGGAAATGCACCTAAATTTCTACAATGGAGAATGGAAGATGTTGAAATCCCCAATCCGAACCACTTTGCAGAAGTAACGACATTCGGAGGTGGAGGGCTATCGGCATTAAGCAGTTTTGTGCTAGGTAATTCTGATTTTATGACAGGTGCATTCCCTGCCGAATACTCAAATGCTTTATCAGGGGTATTGGATATGAATTTACGTACAGGAAACAACCAGAAACGAGAAAATACAGTACAACTCGGTTTAGTAGGAATAGATGTTGCTTCCGAAGGCCCATTCAAGAAGGGAAGCAATTCTTCTTATATATTCAATTACCGGTATTCAACACTCGGACTGCTTTCTTCTATGCTACCCGAAGATGCAGAGAACACAAAATATCAGGACTTATCTTTCAAGCTTAACTTCCCAACCAAAAGTACCGGTGTATTTTCCATCTGGGGAGTAGGCTTGATTGATCGCTCGGGGCAAAAGGCAGAAACCGATCCTAGTAAATGGGAATATATGCAGGATAAAGAAGATCAGGATGTAAAACAATATATGGGTGCTTTTGGTCTGAATCACAAACTAAGAGTGTGGAACAATGCAACCCTTAAAACATCTTTGGCTACTACAGTGAGTGGGCTTGATATGCATACTGAAAGAATGGATGCGAATGTAAAACCTATTCCACAAAACTTAATCAAGTCTACCAATTGGAACTTTGTATTCGCTTCATCGCTAAATAAGAAATATAGTAAGATACATACCAATAAAACGGGAATAAGGGTTACAGGGCTTAAATATAATCTACTCTTAAAAGAAGCGACACATCAACAACCGATAAACACCATAACCGATGAGTCCGGTTTCAGCTCTCTATTATCTGCATATACGAACTCGTCCTTACAATTTTCGGATCAATGGACGCTTAATCTTGGTATCAATACGCAATTATTCACACTCAATAATAACTATACGATAGAGCCCAGAGCAGCATTATCATGGAAATTTAGACCAAATCAATCTTTAGCTCTTTCATATGGGCTACATAGCAGGCTCGAAATGTTGAATTATTACTTTACCAGATCGAAAGAGGGTGAACTTATTAACAAAAACATGGATTTTACAGAAGCTCATCATATAGTCCTGTCTTATGATCTTAATATTGGAAATGATTATCATCTAAAAATCGAACCTTATTTTCAACAACTATATAGTGTTCCTATTATAAGTGATAGTAAATTTTCGTTTATAA
Source organism: Dysgonomonas sp. (assembly GCF_035323175.1). Classification (NCBI taxonomy): domain Bacteria; kingdom Pseudomonadati; phylum Bacteroidota; class Bacteroidia; order Bacteroidales; family Dysgonomonadaceae; genus Dysgonomonas; species Dysgonomonas sp. Next base: position 176,443 of record NZ_DAOKYH010000003.1, read on the forward strand.
ACCTTCAAAATGATTGGTTCATAACCAATAAGCTTACGAATAAGGGAAAAGGAGTCAATTATGGTATTGATATAACCTTTGAACGGTATATGTCAGATGGTTATTACTATATGTTCACGGGATCTCTCTTCGATTCTCGTTACAAAGCAGGAGATAATAAATGGAGAAACACAAGATACAATAGGAACCTTGTATTCAACGCATTAGCAGGAAAAGAGTGGATGGTAGGACGCAGTAAACAAAATATGTTCAATGCTAATATTCGATTATCTTATCAAGGAGGAGACAGATACTCGCCTATTAATCTGGATGCATCTCAGAAGGAGGAAGATGCTATTTATGATGAGAGCAAAGCTTTCTCGAAACAATTATCCCCGGCATTTCTGTTACACTTTAATGTAAGCTACAAAATTAACAAGAAGAGTTTATCTCATGAGTTTGCTATTAAAGTGCTAAATGCAACTAGTTACAAAGACTATCAAGGTCATCGCTATAACTTTAAGACGCATTTGGTAGATCCCGAAAGAGAGGCTGTTATTATCCCAAACATTAGTTATAAGATTGAATTTTAGGCTATTCCTTTCATTGAGCATAGTTTGTTTTATTGAGCGATGTAGAATTGTTAAATAAAACAAACTATGTAAATTATACGAGAAAACCCCGACATATCTTCCTCACATATCAGCCTTAACCGGTGCATAGTTCGTGTAAGAGCAACATAAAACGTGCTGCGATCTATTTCGATTTGTTTACAACAGGGGCAATTACTTCGTCAAAGCCTAATCCTTTGACTGTATGTGCCGAAGTGATAAGCCCTGATTAATTAGTCCTCTAAAATTGACTTTCAAAATCAAGTGAAAGAAGGAAAATAAAACCGTAAGCTTTTTTGTTTTTACATATACCTATTTCAATGAGAAACATTGTCTAAAATTATACAAAAGCTTAACTTTACAACAAATTCACAACAACAGTTCTATAAATGTGCTTCACTCTGCATTCACATTATGAATTATCTATCGGAAAAAATCAGAAAAGCCTGTTGTGTATTTACACTCTTAAAAATATATCAGGAGTCGGTTTTATCAGTATCAATTATCGTATCGTTGATGTATAATTTAAATTCTAACCTTGTTTAGCCATATGAGAAACAGATTGAGTTTTCCCTCTCTATTTCTATTCTTTGTATTAACCTTTTTTCAAACTCTTTCTGCTCAAATGCAAAAGGTGGATAGCCTTGAGAATGTATTGAGACAGTACTCTTCAAATAATCGGGAGAAGGTAGATATAATGAATGAAATAGGTTACATTATATATTCGAAAGATACCCAAAAAGCGATGAAATACGCCTCTGAATCAGCCCGGCTATCAGATCGTTTGAATTACACTAAGGGGAAGGCCGTCAGCCTGTGGATAACCGGATTGGCTTATATTAAAAGCGACAAACAATCCTCTCTCAATTATTTTCGACAAAGCCTTGTGATGGCAGAAGTCATCAAAGAACAAACGGTAATATGCAATTGTCTGATTGCAATAGGAAACGTATACAAAGAACTTGGTGACATCCCCAAAAGTGATGAATCATACGAACGTGCTCTTAAAATAGCGAATGAAATAAATGATAAGAGCCTTTTACTGAAATGCCTCGTAAATGCAGCACGAAGCCATAGTACAAAAGGAGAATATATAAAAGCTATCGAAATACTCGAAAGAGCCATCCTTTTGGCCGAAGAACTAAAGGATTATCCCGTTCTGTCAAAAGCATTAAACAATTTAGCATGGATCTATGGCACTCAAAGTAACTATGCGGTAGCACTCGAATGTCATTTGAAGGCTCTGAAGATCAACGAGCAGCTCCGTGATAAATCAGCAATGGTAGCCAATTTTGTTAATATTGCCGGAATCCAATCAGACCAAAGAGAATATAAAGACGCCCTCAATTATCTTCAAAAAGCATTAAAGATTTCCGAAGAAATAAAAGATAATTTTAAGATATCCTCATGTTTGGCCAACATAGGTCATATATATATGAATATGAACGATCCTCGCGCGCTGGAATACTACGAAAAAGCTTTAAAAATTGGAGGTAATAGTAAGCTAAGCTTGATTATTAACATTTTAGTCAACATGGGTACTATATATACCCGGGAGAAAGAATTTACTAAAGCACTTGATCATCTCAATGAAGCATTTCATCTTGCCGAAAAAATAAATTTAAAGCGAGCAAAAGCTGAGATATGGGTAAAAATGGGATTGATCTATATTCAAGAAAAACGTTATGCCGAAGCATTAGACTATTCCCAAAAAGGGCTGAAGATAGCCAATGAGTTGAAATTACTGAATCTTCAAAAAGAGATTTATGGACAGCTATCGGAGATTTATGCCGCAACAAATAATTATCAGGCAGCATATCAGAATCATATGCTATATAAATTATACAACGACAGTATATTCAACGAAAATAATATAAAGAAACTTGCAGACCTAGAGAGTGCTTATAAATACGATAAGGCAAAACAAGTCTACGAAATAGAAGCGCAGAATAAAGGATTAAAAATAAAAAGCCAACGGGCTGTGATTCTCTTCTTGATTGTAGCCTTCGTTCTTTTATTGTTACTCGTTATAATGACTACCCGTTCGTATAGGCTGAAAAAGCAGCTTCTTCGGTTAGAGTTGGAAGAGATCAATGCCGAACTGGAGAAAAATCAAAAGGAAATGACCTCAGCAACCCTTAAACTTGTACAAACTGCCGAGCGTGACGTGCGCAGCATAAAGATGCTAGAGAATATTGAGAAGAACACGCCCCCTGAAGTAAGAGACGATATAAAATCTTTGATTTTCGATTATAGGTCACAGACATATAACTCCAACTGGGAAGAGTTTGAGATTTTATTTCAAAAGGTGCATCCTTCATTTTATAAAAATCTTAATGACCATTTTCCAATGCTGACTCAGAACGAACGTAAGCTATGCGTATTTCTCAAACTGAATATGACGAACAAACAAATAGCACAAATAACATTCCAATCGGAGGAAGCTCTCAAAAAAGCACGGCAACGTTTACGAAAGAAACTCGAGATTGAACGAGATACGAACCTAGTATCATTTATTCAAAATATATAGATTAACTGGACGAAGAATAGAATAAAAAAACGAAAGAGCGGGGTTATCCAAACATTGGGCAACCCTGTTCTTTTATTAAAAACGTATTATTAGATAGAGCATCCTTATTCATCCGCCTCTCTTCACCTCTTTTCATATACATATATTAATCAGACACATACAGCGATTATACAATAATATTTTTAATTGTCCCCTTTTTGTCCCACTCCCTTTTTTAGATCCACTACATGATTATACTCTAATTTAGTGCTAGCAATTCTTTGTCCGGGGAACATCCCTATTCTTTATATATACGAAGATAAGTGAATAGTATATCATGATAAAAAAACAAACTCAAAGAGACGATCAACCGGATGATCTAGCCTCTTTAATGCCGACAGTAATTTGTGAAAGCTTTACTCTTCGAGGTAATATCAAGCAAACCCGAGCGATTCGTTTCGAAGGTACTATAATAGGAAACATTGAGCAAGCTGAAACGGTGGTGATAGGAATGACAGGGACAATAAGAGGGAATGTGAATACAAAAAAACTCATTGTCTTTGGGCATATCGAAGGAGACATATCAGCTTCCGAATCTGTACTAATAAAGTGTTCGGGACAAATAACAGGGAGGCTCAATACAGAAAATCTGAGTATGGACGAGGGGGGTATATATGAAGGCGAAATAATAATGAAGCCATCCTCACTATAAGAAATATATAAAACATATAATGCTATTATTCTAATTTTTAATTGTTAAACACTTTTTTGAAAAAAACCTATGTATGAAATTCAATCCTTTCCGAGTTTAATTGAGATCAACAACACAGTTTTGTCCCAAACCTCTAAAGATTTGCTTCATGGTCTGAAGATTCAGCACAATGACAAATGGTATATCTGTGGTGATCTAGCCTTGAACGAAGGACAGTTACCTCATAAACTGATAAACTCCTCTCCTGATGATATCGATTATCAGCTTCTTGCCAAAGCATCAATCCTGCTGGCACAGGATAAGATAGAACAACCGCTAACAATTACAACAGGCTTCCCCTACTCAACCTATTATATTTATAGAGATAAAGCCGTTGAATTCTTCAAAAAAACGCACCTACTCGACTATGATGCATCAACCCATAATGCAGGAAACAAAAAGAAAGTAGTGCTGGATGTGCAAAAAGTTGAAGTCATTCCCGAAATTGTCGGATGCACAATTGCAATACGAAAAGGAGAGCCCAATGTTTCGGGTAGTTTTTTTGTATTTAGTTGCGGCTTTGGCACTTTCGAGTCTATCTTAAGCACCGATTCGGGAATCGTAGAACAGGCAATGGTAAGTACACACGGAATCCGCTATGCTGTAAATCTAATGATTAACGAACTGAAGAGTAAATATTATCTCGAATTGAGAAATGTAAATCAGCTGGACGATGCTTTTCAGCGAGGATATATCTTCTTAAATCGTCAGAATGTTGATTTAAGAGAGATCCGTAAAAATGTTATCCAGACCTACTATCAGGAAGTGATATCGCCCAATCTACGGAGCATTATCAATGACTCCAACCTTGTGAAAACAAATCGGATATACTTATGTGGAGGCGCAATGTATTATCAGGAGCTAGTAGACTGTTTTATTGCAGAATTTGGACATTTCACAGAGATAACGGTATTGGATAATCCGGAAACACTCGCAAGCAAAGGATATGCTCTTAACTCTTTACGTGTAAGCGGCAGACCAAAATCGGCACTTGGTATTGATATAGGCAATGCAACAACTGTAGTGACAAATTTCGCAGGTGAATAGTATAAATAGAGAATAAAAGAATGTTTTTCATCAAACGAAAAAAAGCCAAACCTATAGAAAAAGAAACAGTAGAAGAAATAGCTGTATCAAATCAGGACAAAGTTGTTTTAGGTGGATTTTGCTTTACAGGAATGCAAAAAGGAAACTTTTTTGTAAAAGATAGGGCCATAGTAGATCCTACTGCAACTATTGATGGAAGCATAACTGCTACCGATTGTACAATTGGGGGTTTAGTTAAAGGGAATGTGTTTTGCACGAACACCATACAAATTAGTAGTTCGGCTGTTATAGAAGGCTCAATTATGGCAAAAAAGGCTATTATGGAAACAGGATGCAGAATTAATGGGTCGGTATCATTCACTCCAAAAGTAGAAGTTTCAATGTTAGCTATAAAGCTTATAGAAGCTGAAAAAATTATAGGAAACAAAAAGATTTCTAAAACCCGAGAGCTTCTTACTGAAGAGACGAATATACCCCAAAAAAGCTCTCCTATACCTGAAGCAAAGACAGTAGGCAAAGAACAGAAAAAAATAAATGCACAAAAACCTGAATCAGCAATAGCTCAATCCGTAGATAACGGTAATAATTGGTGGTAAGTGAATTTTTAGTAAACATTAGACGAAAAACTTTGTTCCGAAGTGATTTTATATCAAATCATCACTTCCGGAACAGTTTTTTTATTTATAATTAAATATTTATATATCTTTGCCGGATGACTAAGATTTTACATAAATCGGATTTGGTATTGTAAACAATCTGTACTTTCAAAACAGATTGTCCTTTCGTTTACTCTCAAATAAACCTTTTTGAGAGGAATATTCATATTATTATAATTTAATTTTAATCTGCGTACAATAGTGCTATAGCATTGTCATGCTTGCATATGTGCGCTAATACAAATAACGAAATGAATAACGAAAATAAAACAATTCACGATTTCGATTTTAATTTAATCTGCGAATTTTTCTCTAGCATGGAACGACAGGGACCCGGTAGTACCGATGCAACGCTCACTGCCCTTCGCTTTGTTGATAACCTAACCGACAAATCCCTTATTGCCGACATTGGCTGCGGTACAGGAGGGCAGACAATGACACTTGCCAAGCATATTGAGGGAAAGATTACTGCACTGGATTTATTTCCCGACTTTATCAATATTCTGAATCGTAATGCAAAGCAGCTAGGCATGCAAGACAGAGTGAAAGGAATTGTAGGCTCAATGGATAATCTTCCTTTTCAGAATGAGGAGTTAGACCTGATTTGGTCAGAAGGAGCCATTTATAATATTGGCTTTGAACGAGGGTTGAACGAATGGCGTAAATATTTGAAAACAGGTGGATATTTGGCTATCTCCGAGAGTTCATGGTTTACAGACGAACGTCCGGCAGAAATAAATGATTTCTGGATGAATTCATATGCTGAAATAGATACGATACCCAATCAGGTAGCCAAAATACACCGGGCAGGATATCTCCCTGTGGCTACATTTATTTTACCCGAAACGTGTTGGACAAAGTATTACTTTGCTCCTAAAGCTACTGCTGAAGAAGTTTTCCTGAATAAATATGCAGGAAATAAAGCTGCTGAAGACCTGGTTGCATCTCAACGCTACGAAGCGGAATTATACAACAAGTATAAAGAATTCTATGGCTATACATTTTTCATCGCAAAAAAGACAAAGCTATGATTGATCTAAATATTTATGGCTGGAGCGATAAATTAAGCCAACTAAAACAAGAATCAGTCCATAAAGCGTTGCCTCACGGACGGGTATCTATAGTCCACAGGACATGCTATGAGATTATCTGTGAAAATGGAATGTTCCAATGTGAACTGACCGGGAATATGATGTTCGGTAAATCAACTTTCGATTTGCCTTGCGTGGGCGATTGGGTAATTTTTCAACCATTCGATGACCAGAAAGGGATTATAGTTGATATGCTACCACGTGAACGTACTTTGTTTCGAAAGAAAAGTGGAACAGTATCTGACAAACAAGCCATTGCGTCGTACATTGACAAAGCTTTTATTGTACAAAGTTTGGATGATAATTTCAATGTCCGTCGGGCTGAACGTTTTATGGCTCAGATATTGGAAGGAAACATTAGCCCGGTATTGGTACTCAACAAATCTGATTTGGAGTTTGAGAAAGAGAATATAAGCAACGTAATCAAGCACATTGCCGATCAGATGCCTGTATTGTTTACAAGTATCCACCAACCTCAAACAATTATTCAGCTACGTGAGGTCATAGCACCCGGAGAAACGGTTGTATTCGTTGGCTCTTCCGGTGTGGGTAAAAGTTCTCTGGTGAATGCACTTTGCGAAGAATCAATATTGCTAACATCCGATATAAGTTCGTCCACAGGAAAAGGAAGGCACACATCAACACGTCGGGAAATGATATTGATGAAAGGATCAGGAGTACTAATTGACACTCCGGGTGTTCGAGAATTTGGATTGGCTATTGAAAATCCGGACTCACTTTCGGGAATGCTTGAAATATCTGACTATGAAGGGCTGTGTCGTTTTAAAGACTGTGAGCATACAAACGAACCCGGCTGTGCAGTTTTAGAAGCAGTAAATAATGGGACATTAGACCGTAAAGTTTATGAAAGCTATCTGAAACTAAGGAGAGAGGCTTGGCATTTTTCTACTTCGGAATATGAAAGACGTAAAAGGGATAAATCTTTTTCGAAACTAGTAGACGAAGTTAAGAAGCATAAAGAAAATTTCTAATATTCAATTTAAAAAATGCAGGCATTTTACAATACCTGCATTATTTTATGATTTATTGAACCATTGCAAGACTCTATATCGTATAAATCAAACAATGGAATTGTTACACTATACTCATATTACATTATAACCTCCCATTCCTCAACGTCTCCATCTATCGTTTTAAACAAAGGATGTGGATTTAAGTTAGCCAATGTGGGTAATTTATCGAATAGCTCAGGACTTCGTTTTTGAAGTTTTCTTCTCAGATGTTCAAACTCATATTCCAACTGCCCTTTTGTTACAAAGATTGGTAGTATATTTTCAATGAGACGGATCTTTTCCTTACTGTAATTATAGTTTCGTCTTACAGCCTCTTTATATATTTCAGTAAGAAAGGCGTCGATATAAAGATTGGGATCGGGGCTATTCTTAAAACGAATTAACTGAGGATGATTCGTATAACCTTTAGTATTCCCTAAAAGCACATTCTTAGCTAATAGCCCTTCACGCCAAGAGGCATTAAGCCCTGCCGAATCAAGATACATCGGATGTAAAGACCATAGTCGCATATATTATTTTTCTAATAGTTTTTCGATCGTGCCTGAGATTTTTGATGGATTGGTTATTGGAGCATAACGATCAACGATATTCCCTTCCCTATCAATCAGGAATTTAGTAAAATTCCATTTTATAGAATCGCCTAAAAATCCTTTACTATTTTCTTTCAGATATTTATACAGAGGATCGGTATTCTCTCCATTTACGTCAATCTTTCCAAAAGTGGTAAATGTCGTTTTATACTTCATCTCACAAAACGAGGTAATCTCTTCATTTGTTCCCGGAGCCTGTTTCCCGAACTGATTGCAGGGAAAGTCCAATATTTCGAACCCCTGATCTTTATACTTAAGGTATAAGTCCTGCAAATCTTTATACTGTGGGGTGAAACCACATGCTGTTGCAGTATTAACTATTAGCAGCACCTTCTCTTTATAGTTGGATAAAGGAACATCATTACCTTTACTATCCTTTACGGTAAAATTGTATATACTCATATTTATTGCTTTTACCATATACAACAATCTCGACCGATTTTAGATTAAATTATAACAAGTTTTATTATATAATTACTTTAATAGTCTTTCTCTTTCTTCCCACATATACAACAAAGCCGATTTCAAAGCTTGCTTAGAAGACTTCGGACTAAAACCGAGCTCTCTTCGGGATTTAGATATATCAAAATCCTGTACCAACCCATAAAACATATTCACTTCTTTGGTAGTCATGGCAGGAGCTTTCCCAGATATTTTAGCACCAAATCCTAACAGAGCACCGAATAAATAAAGGACAAACCGAGGAACAGGTATCGGCTTTTTAAGCCTCAGTTGCGGAAACAATTCATCAGCCAATTTGATTGACTCAGTAATAGTCATACATTTTTCATTAGCCAAGATATATCGTTCTCCCGACTGCCCCTTCGTTGCAGCCAAAACACAACCTTCTGCCACGTCATTTACATCTATCCAGTTGAGGGTTATCTTGGTTTCGATAGGCAATTTATTGTTCAATATCGCCTTTAATATTTCATTCGAATTACTCAAGCGGTCTGCTATCACGCCCCCTATCATGGCTGAAGGTAATACGGCAACTAATTCTATATCATGCTTCTTTGCTAATTCGAAAGCGAGTTTTTCCGCATCATTTTTTGAGTTATAATACATATCCCTACGGTCGGGATTGTAGCCTGATTCTTCATTGATTGGTATTCCTTTTGTATAATGCAATGCGGCAATGGAACTGACATACACAATCCGCTTTACTCCGGCTTGGACTGCTGCTTCTATCATGACTTTGCAGCCATTCATATTCACATCGTAAATCTCTTTTTGCGGATCTTTTGCCCACAGCTTAAAGACGGCTCCTACCGCATAAAAAGTATCAACACCACGCAAAGCCTGAAGCATTGAGTTCTTATCGGTTATATCTGCCTGTAACACTTCGCAATCAAGCCCCTCAAATGGTTTTGTATTCTTGATATTGCGGACAGATGCTCTTACTTGATATCCTTTGGCGATTAAAAGTCTTACTAAGTTATTTCCTAAATGTCCGTTTGCTCCGGTAACTAAAACGATATTCTTCTGTGTCATTGTTTTATATTTAATAATTATGACACAAAATTCAGAATCGTAAAATCAATTACACTTGACTTTTGTTAGTTAATCAGATTTCGTCTTATACGGCTAAGACTTTCCGGTTTTATACCAAGGAAGGAGGCGATATATTGCAATGGAACATTCTGAATAATGTTCGGATAAGATTTCATTAGTTTAAGATAGCGTTGTTCGGCTGATAATGTTGCCAAATCTTTAGACCGCTCTTCATTATAGATTACCGACTCCTGCAAAACCTGCATTCCATAATCTTTCCAAAACGTACTTATACTGACCAATTTATCATAATCCGGTTTAGTTATACGAAGTAGTTCGCATTCGGTAACAGTTTCTACATTTACCGAAGCTTTTGTTTGGTTTATAAAATCTGAAAAGGCAGTGAAGAAACCGTGAGGACAATTGAGATGCGTAGTAACTTCATCTCCATTATCGCTATAATAAAACAGGCGCATAAATCCCGATATGATATAATATAAATGCTGAGGAATTTTTCCTTCTTCTTCCAAAATTCTGTTCTTTGGCATCAATACAGGCTGAAAAAGTGTTTTACACAGTTCTATGTCTTGTGATTGTATTTTATACCTAATTGAAATATCCTTTATCAGTTGTTCATGCATAGTCCAGAATCATTTCAATAATAAAACAATAATTGCAATCAGAGCTGGTAGTGCCTGCTTGAAAAAGATCGATTTTTGAGCAGTGACAGCACCATAAATGCCTGCAATAGCAACACAACTAAGAAAGAACAATGCTATATTATGACTCCAATCAGAATCTCCAATTAGCAGTGACCAGATAAGTCCGGCGGCAAGAAAACCATTGTATAACCCTTGATTAGCAGCCAATCCTTTTGTTTTCTCGAACAATTCATCAGGAATACTTTTGAAAGTTGTACGACCTTTTGTTGTCCATGCAAACATCTCGATCCAAAGAATATAGATATGTTCAAGAGCTACAAGACCTATTAATATTTTAGATAATATTTCCATCTTTTCTTCTTTTAGAATATTACCTTACGAAGTAAAGATTTATTTTTCAAGATCGTTATTACAATCTTTTCTTTTTATTATCTATTCCTAGTTTTTCTTAGTTCTTTACACAAATAACAAAGTAAATAACAATTGATTTGATCTAAAAACAAAACACTCGTAGCGCATAAATCACTACGAGTGTTTTTTAGTTACAACTAAAACTACCAAAAAATCCTTTATAAAGCCTGAGCCCTAGTCCACTCAGATGTGCCGTTCTCATTGATAGCCTCTATCGCAAAATAATAAGGCTTTGTTTTATCCATACCCGGATAATAGTATTCATTTACATTATATACCATTACACAGTTATAGAGTTTATCTGGCTCTTGCCCGATGTATATATTATAAGCATAAGCTCCATCTACAGGTTTCCACTTCAGCCACCCGTTACGTTTGTCTGTCATATCTGAACGTAAAACAATGAAGTCTTCCACAGCATTAGGCTTATCACCTTTTCCTAATCCAAAAGCTCTGAATCCTGATATTGCAAATTTGCCGGTCGGCATATGTATATTTTCAAGTTTCAGATAACGAGCCTCAACAGGCTTTGTCAACTCCACATAATCGTGAGGCACATCTTTCTGATTTTTACTTTTATCAATCAGCACGCTCCACTTCTTCCCATCCAAAGAATAATAAACTATATACTGGTGATATGTTACTGTTTGCTTGCCCATAAGCTCTACATCCTGATCGGCATAATTGATCTGTATGGCGTGTACAGTAGAAATTTGCCCCAGATCGGAAATCAGCCATTCTCCTTTGTTCGCTGTCTGAGCACTCCAATATGTTTTGACGTTTTCGTCCACTATGTTATTTGCATAAAAAGCCCCAAGGGTAGATGATACTTGCACCGGCTTATTATAGTTCAACAGCATCCAACCGGTAAATCGGCTCTGCAAATGATCTGCTTCACCATTTGGCAAATAGTGAGGATAATCTCCAAATGCAGTATTACAATACATGACATCATCTTTATCGAATCCGGCAGGCCAGATACCGATGCGACGCTCAAAATTATTTTTCACATTGATCACCATTGTCGAGGTATGCCAGTAGTTCTTCCAATTGTCCTGAAATGTAGCTCCATGTCCCGCACCTCTTATAAAACCTCCGGCCTTCATACTTAGCGGGAGAGATACATGCTCAAAGTAGCCTAGAGGACTGTCACTGACTGCTACACCGTCTCCATAGTGACTAAATTCAGTACCCGGACCACCCCATTGCAGGTAATATTTTCCATTATGCTTTGTCATCCATGCACCTTCCATAAACGGCTTTAGGAAAGTATTATCCATATGTTCTCCAAACCGATGCCAACCGATGCGCTCATCATCAAGCAGCAAGAGTTCCTTGCGTGTTCCTATGGGTTGAAAATTACTGCGATTGAGTTCTATGCCATACAATGGATATACATTACTACTCCCATTATACATATAAAGACGCTCGTCATCGTCAACAAAGAAAGCCGGATCCCAGCCTCCAATATCGAATCGTTCTACGGCTTTACTCCACTCATTACCCTTGGGGTTGGTACTCACCCAAATAGGAAAAAGGCGAGAATAAGTGGAACCGAACACACAGAGCGAGTCGCCTTGTACCCATGCTGCTGGGGCACAAAGATCGTCCCACTTGTTTGGCGTATTGTCAATAGCCTCTTGTGTAAGAAAATGACGTGATACAAAATGCCAGTCAGACATATCGCTACTCCACCAATACCCTGTTTGATTGGTAGAAAACAGATAGTAATCTCCTTTATAATTGACAATTGCAGGATCTGCCGTAGCACGATGCTTACCCCATGTCAGAAAGTTGGGAATAGGGCCATATCCATAATCAATATTGATAGGATTACAATATGTTTTTTGCTGCGCCGACAGCCAAAAAGTCGCTGTAATAAATAACAATAATATACTTAATCTTTTCATGTCTTAAAATAACACATTACTTCAAATGAGGGGATTCATATCCCAATTTCTTCAGTCCGTTTTGAACATCCGGATGACTCATAAACAGATTCCACAATAATCCTGTTCGGTAATTTTCCAGCATCACCACAGTTGTGCCCTGATCTATTGCCAAATACTTCTGAGGATACCAGTTGTCAGTTTCACTAAAGGCATCATAAAAACCGTAAGATCCCATCAATTTATCTCTCATACTATACAGTTTCCTCATCACCTTCATTGATTCTTCGGGAGTGTAAACAATAGAAGATAGTGCGGCAGTAGGCGTTATCACGCCAAGATCTCCTCTTTCGGTTGGCTCATGAGCCGCATATCCTTTTACCGAATAGCTGGCAGTCAGCCCCCAACAGTCATCACCATAACCTTTATATCCTTTCGGGTTTCGGATACAATACGCCCTATTTATCAGCGTATAATTTTTCATTTCTTCAAAATAATCTGCATACTTATCCTTTAGTCCCCTTGGGTCTAAGCCTAAGAAAGAATAATGTGCCCAGAACAAAGGCCCTACCTCTGTACCTTGATAACGCATATTCAACTTGTAACCTTCTACCTCATGCGGGCCGATAATCTTTCCATTCTCTCCCCATCCTTGCTCATACACACTTGCAGGAACACCATGAGTAGGAGATGAAGCGGCAAGAATAAATGTTATAAGACATTCATTATAACCATGTATAGAAAAATTCATTTCCCAAGAATGCTCAGGACTCCAATGCCAGTACAATTGGTTTGTACCATTGCGATGCCAATTCCAGTCTACAGCCTTCCAAAGTTTATCGATACGTGCTGCAAGAGCTTTTTCTTCATCTGTTCCGTTTATATAATATTGGTGCACAGCAAGAAGACCTTGAAAAAGGAATGATGTTTCCACCAAATCTCCACCATTGTCTTTATCACTGAACCCTACCACTTTTCCTGTTTCTCCATTCCACCAGTGAGGAAATACACCATGAAAAGAATCTGCTTTTTCGAGAAAATCAACTATTTCATTAAATCTCTCTAAGCCTTGCGCTCTGGCGATATATCCTCGCTCTATGCCGGAGATAATAGCCATTATCCCAAAACCACTACCACCTGATGTCACGGTATTTTTGTCATATTTACCATAGTCTCCATCTACATGCAAACGTTCACGAGCCATACCGCTCATAGGCTCTGCCCCATCCCAGAAATACTGGAATGTCTTCCGCTGTACCGTATCTATTAATGCTTCATCAGATATTGCAGAAGCTTCCTCTGCTACACTTTTATCTTTATTATTAGCACAGTTTAATAGACAGAGAGCAAGTCCGGAGACAAAAATAGCCTGTATTATTTTCATAAGATTCATTATTTCAACGTAAATCTGGCATTTTTCACATCACGGCTATTGCCCCCGATCATCACATCAAAGTCTCCGGGTTCGAAAACAAAGTTAAGATCATAGTCATAGAACTTCAACATTTCGGGTGTTATCTTAAAGTTGACAGTCTTAGATTCTCCCGCTTTGATGAAAACTTTCTCAAAACCTTTCAGTTCTTTTACCGGACGGGTTACACTTCCGACAACATCGCGAATATAGAGTTGCACTACTTCCGCTCCGTCTACTTTACTCTTATTCGTTACTGTCACACTCGCCGTTAATTCCCCATTTGCATCCATCTGTGTCGAACTAAGTTTCACATCACTATAGTCGAATTTACTGTAGCTAAGTCCAAACCCGAACGGATACAAAGGATCGTTTGATACGTCAAGATAATTGCTGCGAAATTTTTCGAACCATTTACCGTCGGCTAATGGGCGACCTGTATTTTTATGATTGTAATATAATGGTATTTGTCCTACATTCTGAGGAAATGTGGTAGTAAGCCTTCCACTCGGATTTACATCTCCAAACAGAACATCTCCAATTGCATAAGCCGCTTCGGTTCCGCCAAACCACACGTTGAGTATTGCAGGAACATTTTCATTTTCCCATGTAAGAGTCAACGGACGACCTGTAAACAATACTAAAATGACAGGTTTTCCTGTTTTCAATAATTCCTTTAACAAGCGTTGTTGAATATCAGGAATACCAATTTCGGAACGACTGCTCGACTCGCCGCTATATTCTGACGATTCGCCCAATGCAGCTATAATTACATCCGCGTTCTTTGCAATTTGTAATGCTTCATTTCTTAATTCTTCTTCTGTACGTCCATCACGCTGCAAGTCCCTTCCAAAAAGAGTTGCTCTCTGCTCCAGTGCGGGGTCGGTAGTTAAATTACTACCCTTTGCATATACTACATTCGCTTTGTTGCCAACCACCGCTTTTAGTCCGTCAACTACTGTTGTCGCTTTATTGAAATCTGCCGCTACACTCCATGTCCCGGGCATATTTTCACGGGTATTTCCTAATGGCCCAACAACAGCAATCGTGCCCTTTTTACTCAAAGGCAACACATTGTCATTTTTGAGCAAAACAAAGCTTTCTGCTGCTATCTTACGGGCAAGAGCACGATGTTCGGGTGTATATATTTCTTTCTTTACCCTGCTCACATCGCAATATTTATAAGGGTCGGTAAATAATCCTAACTTATATTTTGCTTCAAGGATAAGACGACATGCCCTATTTATATCTGCTTCGGTTATCTTCCCTTCATCTAACGACTTCTTCAAAGTTGTAAGAAAACCTTCACCAACCATATCCATGTCGATACCTGCACGAAGTGCACGAGCCGATACGGTTTGCAAATCGCCGATACCATGATCTACCATTTCGTTGATCCCTGTAAAGTCTGTTACCACAAACCCATTGAATCCCCATTGTTTGCGCAACACGTCTGTCATCAGCCATTTGTTGCCTGTAGCCGGAACTCCGTCTACTTCGTTGAATGATGCCATTACGCTACCTACTCCCGCATCTACTGCTGCCTGATATGGATAGAAATATTCATTATACATGCGTTGGCGACTCATGTCTACCGTATTATAGTCACGTCCGGCTTCTCCCGCTCCATACAGAGCATAATGCTTTACACACGACATAATCTGATTGTTAGTCGTAAACGTTTTGTCTCCTACACCCTGATAACCTCTTACCATGGCTTTAGCAATTTGACCACCCAAATAAGGGTCTTCACCATTGCCTTCCGACACACGTCCCCAGCGAGGGTCTCTCGATATATCCACCATCGGGCTGAATGTCCAGCAAATACCATCGGCACTGGCCTCGATCGCTGCTATACGTGCTGATTTTTCAACAGCATCCATGTCCCAAGAACAAGACAGTCCCAATGGAATTGGAAATACCGTTTCATATCCGTGAATAACATCCATCCCAAAAATAAGAGGAATCCCTAAACGGCTTTCTTCGACGGCAACCCGTTGCACATCTTTTATTTTTTCAACACCTTTTATATTGAAAAGGCCTCCAACAAGCCCTTTTTTAATCTTGCCTGCAATATCGCTATTCTTTGCCTGTCCTGTAACAATATCTCCCGAACCGGGCAAGTTGAGCTGACCTATTTTCTCTTCAATAGTCATTTTGCTCATCAGATCATCTATAAAGCGATCCATCTTTGTGTTTTGGTTCTGCTGTGCATTAGCGATCAGGGTACACCCAAGCAAAACAGTTGTAATAAGTTTCTTCATATTGCTATTTTAATGTAAATTCTGTTTTTAATTTTGTATCCGAACTTCCGCCTACAAAAAGATGGAAGTCCCCCGGCTCGTAGACATATTCAAGCTGTGAGTTATAGAATCTCAAATCATTCACCGACAAGGTAAAGTCTATTACTTTCGACTCGCCGGCTTTCAAGAATACTTTTTTGAATCCTTTCAGTTCTTTCACAGGGCGCGTAACACTTCCTACCAGATCACGCGTGTAAAGCTGTACAACTTCCTCTCCGTCATATTCGCCCGAGTTGGTAAGTTTCACACTTACTTTAAGCGGACTGTCTTTTGTTATCTCTTTTGACGATAACGTTAAGTCTGAATAGGTAAATGTTGTATAGCTCAGTCCATATCCAAATGGATAAAGAGGTTCGTTAGAAACGTCCCAATAACGAGATCCATACGCAAACTGAGGAACATTGGGATCATAAGGACGACCCGTATTTTTATGATTATAGAATAAAGGTATTTGTCCTACATTTTGAGGGAATGTCATTGTTAGTTTTCCTGACGGATTGTATTTCCCTGTCAGCACATCAGCAATAGCTGCGCCTCCCATTGTACCAGGAAACCAAGCCTCTAAGATTGCATCCAGATTATCCTTTTCCCAGTTTATAGTCAACGGTCGTCCATTCATCAATACAAGAACTACAGGCTTTCCGGTCTTTTTTATCGCTTTGAGCAAATCCGCTTGAACACCGGGAAGTGATAAGTTTGTACGGGAATTATTTTCTCCCGACATATTATGAAACTCGCCCATCACCATCACTACAACATCAGAAGCGGAAGCTACTCTAACAGCTTCAGCAAATCCTTTCGTATCATCACTCTGTATATCGCAGCCTTTGGCATAAGAGATTTTGTCTTTACCGATGGCTTCAACCAAACCATCATACACACTTACGGGAATCATATCACGATTTCCCATTGCAGACCAACAACCCAATATTTCATACTTATCTTTCGCCAAAGGGCCAATCAGTGCTATTCTCTTATTTTCTTTCAATGGTAAAATCTGCTTGTCATTCTTTAAGAGAACCATCGATTTGCGTGCCATGTCCCGGGCAGCCTCTTTATTTGCAGGTGTGAGAATATCTGTTTTCTCTCTGTTGGCATCACAATATCGATACGGATCGTCAAACAGTCCTAACTTATATTTTATTTTCAGAATTGCCCGAGCCGCCTCGGTTACATCTTTCTCCGAAACTTTTCCTTCATCTATAAGAGTTTTCAGATGATTCATATACACACCTCCCTGCATGTCCATATCTACACCGGCATTCATCGCTATTTCAGCAGAATGCTTCTCATCTTTAGCATATCCGTGCGGTATCATTTCATTGATAGAGGTATAGTCTGTAACTACAAATCCATTGAAATTCCATTTATCACGAAGAATGTCCTTCAGCAAGTATCTATTACCTGTAGCTGGTATTCCATTCAAATCATTGAATGAAGTCATTATCGTACCACATCCGGCATCGAGCGCAGCCTTGAATGGAGGAAGATATGTATTCCACAGTTCATTGAGAGACATATCCACCGTATTGTAATCTCTCCCTGCCATAGTCGCCCCATAAGCAGCATAATGCTTCACACAGGCAACTACAGTATTTACAGCCGATAGGTTGTCTCCTTGAAATCCTTTTACACGTGCAGCAGCGATTAATGAGCCTAAGTAAACATCCTCACCCGCTCCTTCGGCTACACGCCCCCAACGAGGATCACGAGAGATATCGACCATCGGAGCGTATATCCAGTTTATACCTTCGGCTGTAGCCTCGGAAGCGGCAATTCTAGCAGAACGTTCCATCGCTTCGAGATCCCAACTGCATGATTCGGCAAGGGGAATAGGAAAGATAGTTCGCTGTCCATGGATCACATCGTAACCAAAGATGAGAGGAATACCTAAACGGGTTTCTTCGATAGCTATTTTTTGCAGACTACGTGTATAGTCCGCACCCACAGCATTAAAGATACCCCCAACCATTCCTTTCTTGAGGTATTCTTTGTAGTTTGGGTCAACTGTAGGGCCTGTTATAACATCATAACCACTGGTATATAAAACCGTTTGCCCGATTTTTTCTTCCAGAGTCATTCGGCTAAGCAAGTCATCAACAAATTTATCCACCTCAGCATCCCTCTTATCTTTGTCTTTACCACAGCCTGTAAATATAAGCAGACAGAGCAAAGCAAAAGATGTAATCCAATTCAATCTCATCTTCAATTTATTTAATAAACACTTCTTTTACCATTCGCTGAACATCGGGATCTTTCATAAACAAATTCCAAATAAGTCCTGTACGGTAATTCTCTATCATCACCGTTACCGGAGCCTGATTAAGCCCCATATAAATGTTAGCACACCAATTCTCATTCAGATTGAACGCATCACGGAAACCATATTCACCCCACAAGAAAGAACCATAGTTACGATAATAATTCTTCAATGCCGCCATCGATTGCTCTGGCAGATAAGGGAATGAAGCCAAAGCCCCTGTCGGTGCCATCGTTCCCACATCCTGATGATCTACCGGCTCGGCAGCACGATAACCCCAAGGTCCGTCACTCGCCGTAAGTCCCCAATTATCTGC
Organism: Dysgonomonas sp.; assembly: GCF_035323175.1. Lineage (NCBI taxonomy): Bacteria > Pseudomonadati > Bacteroidota > Bacteroidia > Bacteroidales > Dysgonomonadaceae > Dysgonomonas > Dysgonomonas sp. The sequence goes on from NZ_DAOKYH010000003.1 coordinate 195,457, forward strand.
TCCATATCCGATATTCTTTTTAGGATTCTCTACACAGTAACGGTAGTTTATAAGAGCTATATTCCGAAAGTTCTCGAAGTAATTTTCAGAAACATATTTATCTTTTATCTTGTGCGGATCAAGCCCCAAGTATGAATAGTGTATGAAAAACAATGGCCCACCATTAGACACCCCCACATCGAGCTTTACTCCGAAATATGTATTTCCGTTCGAGTACATTGCCCCATCACGTGTTTGTCCCCAGTCGGCACGATAATCCTGCGCCAGCTTTTCCTGACTAGCCCATCCCGAATAATACATGTCTTTGCCTACACCGTGGGTTGGTGAGGCTATTGCCAGCAAATAAGTTATCATTGTCTCGTTCCAGCCGATAAGATTGTGGTTTATCACCCATTCCTGATCCGGAGACCAGTGCCAATACAAATATTTACTGTCTTTTGTCTTTTTGAACCAATCCCATTCTATATTTTTCCATAGTTTGGTGATTGTATTTCGGATGTATTTCTCATCATCACTGTTCTTGTCAAAGTATTGACGGGCTGTTAATAGCCCTTGAAACAAAAAGGATGTTTCTACCATATCGGCTCCATTGTCACGCATTCCGAAAAATGGTTCCACTTTACCTGTTGTTCCATCTATAAAATGAGCATAGCCTCCATGAAAAGTTTCGGCTTTGTCGAGAAATGCGACTATTTTTTTGAACCGTTGTATGGCTTCTTCGCGAGTGATATATCCTCTCTCTACACCGGTTACAATTGCCATCATCCCAAAACCAGAAGCTCCTGTTGCAATCATATTTCTACGTCCCGGAATATTTTCGAGGGCTAGCCCTGAATTTGGTTCTGCGCCATCCCAATAATATCTGAACGAGGCTTCCTGCACCATATCCAAGAGTTGCTCGTCAGTCATATATCGGGTTGTTGATTCTACGATATTAGATGGTTGTGATTCGGAGTAGTCATAATTTACACAAGCAATGCGGTAGCTGAATGTCTTATTCGGTTCGTTTGTGAAATCTGCATAACGACCTGTATAAGGATATTGTATGCCTACCTGCTTGAACTCTCTCCCATCTTCGGAGCGATATATTTTGATATATTTTATATTTTCCAACCCTGATTTATCCCACCACAAGTCTACATGACGCTCATAGGCCTTTGCCTTTATCGCCGGGACTATCACGTTTGAAACAGGTTTTTGGATAGGACTTAATTCTACCTGATCTATATATAAAGTATGCTCTTTTCCGTCTTGTGAATTTTGTTTGAAAAGAACTTCTTTTATTTCTTTTGTATTTGTGTAGCTTAAATTTTTAAATTCAGATAGAGGGATGGATACTGATACCCATTCCTCTTGTTTGAATTGAGATATATAGTCGTTAAAGTTGATAAAGGACGATGTAGTTGTTTCTTTCTTGTTAATAGCACCTATGGCAATAAGAGGTAATTCTTCTGCTTCTGTTCCCGATTTGACAAATAATTTAAAGTCCAGAGATTTACCCTCTTTCACAAAGTCTTTTCCCCGCCAATCATGATAAAGAATCGACGCCGACCAGCTTCCATTAGGTGCAGACACATAGTTTAATAGCAGTGAGTTTTTTGCTGTAAAGTATTCCTTTTCGGATACAGGTAGTTTATTTTCTATATTCTGGATATAGCTAGGAGATGTATAATCGGCTCTACTGTAATAGTAACGCCCTGTCATCAAACCATTGTCAAAAAAAATGTGATCGTATTCCGGTTCTTGCGCGGGAGCAGATAAACATCTTATAACTAACAGACAGAAAATAATTCTTAATTTCATGATATGGCATTTACGTTGATAATAAAAACTTACACATTACAATATATTCAGTACAAGAAGAGACGAATACCCAGCACCTTTTCAAGTACTGAGTATCCTCTCCTGATAGTTTCTTATTTAAGATTTGGATTCAAATCTTTTTGAGCTTGAGGTATCGGATAAAATTCGGACTTACCTTCGGTAAATCCAGGAAGTGTTCCGGCAGCCTTACCTGTACGAACAAGATCGAAGAATCGTTCGCCCCATTCGCACGCTAATTCAACTCGTCTTTCTTCCAAAATCTGATCCAATGTAACATTAGTCAATGTTGGCATTTTTGCTCTGGTTCTCACCAAGTTGAAAGGAGCATCCCCATTTTCATTTTTACGAACTTTTGCTTCGGCATTCAATAGAAGGATGTCTGCATATCTCATCACACGGATGTTATTACCAAATCCATACCCTGTTCTTCCTTCCGGAAGCTGAGTGCTAGGCAGATACACTTTTCCATTAAATACTCTATCGTTTCCGTCTGCTGCTGTACTTGGTTTTAGCACATCCCCTTCCTTGGTTGTAGATCCCGCATACAAGAAAGTAGTTTCTTTACGTACGGTCTCACCCCTGTCTTGGAATAGTTTTTCTAAAGAAGCACTAGGAACCATGAAGCCCCAGCCCCCTTCAATATTTGTTCCTACAAATCCATTTCTTGGACCTTGGAATGCAAACCACGCATCAGACTCTATTGCTGTGCTACCAACCAAACCGTATTGTAGTTCGAATAGATTTTCGTTTGATAAGCATCCCGGCTTTTTGAAATAATCATAAAAATCGGGATAGAGCTCAAACTTGTTACTGTTGATAATCTCATTTGTTGCAGATAGTACAGCATCCCAATTGTTGATATCAGAGTTTGCTTTTGCCCTCAGTGCCAGAGCTGTATATTTAGTAACCTGACCTTTCAGAGGCATTTCGTTAGGACGTAAAGCCGGAAGATTGGCTTCACAGAAATCCATCTCATCATTAATAAACTTGTAGATATCAGCCCGAGGGGTAACATTAAGTGTACCTAATACTTCTTTGTTATCGGTAACAAGCAATGCATCGCCCCAGAATCTGGTTATCTGAAAATAAGCAAAAGCTCTGATAAAACGTACCTCTGCCTGATATTGAGTATTCAGTTTTTTATCCGCCTCAGTTGTTGTATACTCGTTATATCTATTCAGGTCTACCAAAGCAGAGTTACAACTCAACACCAAATTGTATAATCCTGTCCATGATGAGTTTAATGCCCAATATCCACCAAGCTGATTGTATTCGAATGACTTTGCATAGTTTAACTCTCCCTGATCGGAAGGTGAAGAACCTTTATTTATATCATCACCTCTTACGCTCAGTAGGCCAAGTCTTCCCCAGAAACTAAGTCCACTTCCTCCACGCATACGTGCATAGATACCGATTAGCGGCTGGTTCATATTTTCGGTCAGAGTATAATCAAGCCCCTCGACATCTAATACATTTTCGGGTTCCTTATTTAGCCAGTCGCTACAACTGCTTAATAACAATAATGCTGATATAATGTATATATAAAATTTCATAACTATAATTTCTTATTTCTTTAATTAATATACCAATCTGAAACCAATACTGTAAGTTGAGGTTAAAGGATAAACATCGTTATCTATTCCATCAGCCACGTCTGTAGTAAATCCATTATAGGAGAAGAAGTTGAATGGTCTTTCTGCCGTAAAACTTACTCTTAAGCTAGATTTGTTTCCACTCTGAGGGAAAATATTCTGGAAAGTATATCCCAACTGTATATTCTGAATCGTAAATGTATTGGCACTTTCAACAAAGAATGAGTTGAAGCGGCTATATGTCCATGTATGTCCCAAAGCTGCGCCTGATACATATTTGTTTGTAGAGCCTTCACCTGTCCAACGGTTTTTAACGATATCTTCGTCGAAATTTATATCAGTTTGTTTTTGTCTTAAGAACCGTTTCTGATTCAGGATCTTATGACCAAACTGTCCTTGGAATGCAGTACTAAAGTCAAAAGCCTTGTAGGTGAACCCGAGATTACCACCCAAGAAGAACTTAGGCAGTGGAGAACCGAGCAATGTTCTGTCTTGGTCTGTCAGTTTTCCGTCGCCATCTATGTCTTTAAACTTAATATCTCCCGGAACCGGTTTGCTGGCAATATCTGTTAAAGTTTTATCATTATCAATTTCTGCCTGATTCTGATAAATACCTTCCATTACATATCCATAGTAAGAGTCTACTGTCTGACCAATCTGTCTGATACGTCCATAGTCCCCGGATGTAATTATGCGATCCAAACCATCAAGGTGAGTGACCTTATTTTTCAAAGTCGACATATTTACACCAACATTATAAGTAAAATCACGCCCGATCTTATCATCCCAGTTTAGAGATACTTCTACACCCGAGTTTTGGATCTCACCGTTATTCATTAATAATGATCCGGCTCCTGCCTGAAGGCTTTTCAAGAACACGGCATCTTTTGTTATACGTTTGTAATAATCAAGTTCTCCCGATAAACGGTTATTCAGGATAGTAAAGTCCAAACCAAAATCCAATTCTTCTACTTGTTCCCATTTCAGAGAAGAGAAAAACGAAAGGCTGGATGTACCAGGCATAAGTTGTCCGTTGAAATATCCTGTTTCTTGAGTAATGGAAGCAAATCCATCATTTCGTTGTATCTTATCGTTACCCAGCATCCCCCAGCTTCCTCTTAATTTCAGGAAGTCAAATACTTTCTGATTCTTCATAAAGTTTTCTTCCGAAAGTACCCATCCAAGACCTACAGAAGGGAAATACCCCCACGTCTCTTGATACTTTGAGCTGCCATCGGCACGGATTGTAGCAGATAATAAATATTTGCCTGCATAGTCATACATCAAACGACCGAAAAACGAAGCTCCTCTAATCTCCTCTGCATTATCGTACCAAGTATCGACATCAGCTCCTTGTTCGATAATAGAACCGTTGTGTAAGTACCAGTACTGTTCTCTTCCATCAGGAATACCTTCGCCTTGCAAGCGGAGTCTTTCCCATCTCTCTTTTCTTATAGAATTACCTGCCATCAGAGTCACATTGTGTTTCTCAGCAAAAGTGTCTCTATATGTCAGGATATTATCTATCAACCAATTGTTTGTATATTTCTGAGATTTAGTCAACTGTGTTTTCTTATTTTGTTGACTGGCCGAAACGGTATATATCGGCAAGAATAAACGATTGCGTTGGAAAGACAAATCCTGATTGTAAGAAGTTCTGAATGTCAACTTATTTTCTAAGAAAGACAACTCCATGTAAAGTGCCGGAAGAACTTCTGTCACCCCCACTTTGTTGTTGTAATAATCAGCAATAGCCACCGGATTCCAGAAGTAGTTTGTTAGCCCTACATCTTGTGCCGATCCATATTTGGTAGGCGATGCAATGCTATTATTCGCATCATAAGCCGGATATATAGAAGGTGATGTATACGCATTACCAAAAGCACTGTTATTTGCAAGCTTTTGATCACTGTTCACAACAATAAAGCTACCTCCAACTTTCAACCAGTTGGTGATACCTATATCTACTTTAGAACGCATATTTAATCTCTCATAACCATTGTCGCTATCCAAGATACCTTTCTGGTTCAAATAACTAATACCGATTGAATACGTTGTTTTTTCTCCACCTCCGTTAACATTTATAGCATGGCTATGCATAGGTGCTACTCTCAATATTTCGTCATACCAATCGGTATTTACAGCGGGAATACCATTAGCACCACCAAACTTAGCGATAGACTGATCGATAGTATTTGTATTACCGATTTCTTTCATCACTGTCGCATATTGCTGAGAGTTAGCCATCTTTACTAGGTTAGAAGCTTTTTGCAAACCAAAATAACCATCATAAGTAACCTGAGGTTTTCTGTCTGTCAAGCCTTTTTTAGTTGTCACAATGATAACTCCATTCGCTGCACGTACTCCATAAATAGCAGCAGAAGAAGCATCTTTGAGTACACTCATGTTTTCGATATCACTGTTATTCAAGAAGTCGATATTATCGAAGAACATACCATCTACAACATACAAGGGTCCGGTTTTAGAATCATCATAGTTTCCGACACCACGGATACGTACTTTAGGCGAACTTCCCGGTTGACCGGTGTTGATTACCTGTAGTCCGGGTACTTTACCCTGCATTGCTTGCATCGGCGATGCTGTAAGATGCCTGTTGACATCATCCCCTTTGATAGTCGCAATAGGAGATGTCAAGTCTTTTGCTTTTGCACTACCATAACCGATCACGACTGTTTCGGCAAGCATCCGGCTGTCGTTTTTCATAACTACATCGATACTTGCTTGTGAGCCAACAGTTACTTCTTGTGTTTGCATTCCCACATACGTAAATACTAAAACATTGCCTGTAGCAGCTGCAATAGTATATCTACCATCGATATCGGTAATAGTACCATTGTTTGTTCCCTTTATTTGTACAGTAACGCCAATCAGCGGTTCATTGGCTTCGTCCTTTATAATTCCTGAAATAGTTTTCGTTTGAGCATAAATATTTCCTGTGGTTAATAGGAAACAAAACAGGAATAATAAATACCGCAAAATCAGTGAATTCAGATTCCCTGAAATAAAGTCTTTTTTGGATTTTTTCATAGTTCAAATTACTTTAATTAACTGTTAACCAATTAATCTAAATAATAAGGCAGGAGTAATGTTTACAATAGCCAACCGGCTATAGAGTGAGGTGACTCTTTCCATGATATTTAGATTTATGCCAAAATTAAAGCACACAGACAAGATCATGTAAAAGGAGGGTTCACATCAAATACGCACGCACTCTATTTAACGTATATTAACAATGCACACTTCCCACTCTAACAGACATAAACATATGTATTACAGATAATTATTTTAAATCAATCGAGATTTAAAATAAAATCATTTAGATTCTGTGTAGACCTGAGGTTAAGTTTCTTTCTTAGTCTATAACGATTGTTTTCGACCGATCTGGTCGATAAATTCATAAGAGAGGCAATGTCTTTTGTCTCGAGATTTAGCTTCAAACATGCGCAAAGCTTAAGGTCGTTCGGGGTGAGTTCGGGATATAGAATCTTCAATTTCTTGAAGAAATTAGTGTGTTTCTGTTCAAATTTTATTAGTAAGATTTTCCAGTCATTATCATCCTCCAAATTATTGTTTAAGATAGGCAATACCTTCTGATATAAAAGCTTCAAAGTTTTATTATCACTTGAAAGACAAAACTCATCAATCACTTCTTTTATAGACAGTATAATCTCATTCTTTTGGATAGTAAATGAAGTCTGATCAAATATTTCGGCATCTTTTTTCTCTATTTCACTTTGCAATTCCTGATTTATGGTTTGTAGTCTTTCGGCTTCTCTCTGTCTTATTTTTTGCAGGTGTTTATTCTTATATCTCTTTAGGATGATAACCCATACAATATATGCAACAAACATAATAAGTAAAATATAGATCAGGTAAGCCCACAAAGATAAATACCAAGGAGACAATACAACAAACTGAGACGTAGTAATCTCGGATGTGTAGCCAATATTGTCTGTAGTACGAAGCATGAACGTATATTTTCCGGCAGATAAACGGTCATAGGTTACTTTATCTATCTTCTGAGGTTTCGACCATTCATTATCTATTCCTACCAGCTTGTACTGGAATAAAAGATTCCGGCTTAATACCTGATCGGATATAAAACTAAAAGTAACCGAATTATATTCGTAAGGCACCTCAGACAATGTTGCCGGATCTCTAAAATCGAACTTTCCTTTCGTTGATTTTATCTCTAAGGTTTCCAGATATGGCCTGTCCTGAACGGACTTATATTTCTTTGCAGGAATTTTGTCATTATAGAGTAGGAAGCCATTATCTAAACAAATAAAGTTTATTGAATCATTCAAGATAGAAATATTCTCGTATCCTTCTACTAAGGATAGTTTGTGAACACCGATATTGTATCTTTCTTCAATTTTGGCTTCACTCCCATCGTAACTGAATTTGAAAAGGCTCTTATCCGTTATAGCCCAAAAAGAATTATCTTTGATATGAATAATCTTCTTTATTTTATTAATAGACTTAAAGCAGTTGTTCAGCTTCTCGTTTGGCTTGATCGTATTATCTATTTCGTCATACGTCAGAAAATTATTATCCCCGAACAAGATTATACGCCCTCCCACTTTAAACATCGATAATTTGTGAGGAAGATTTTCTTGTGTATTATCTCCATAATAACTCCAGCTCTTTACACCCATCACATCCTCATTGAATAGGTATCTGTAAGTCCCTTTGTATGGATGTTGAACCCATATATTTCCCAGATGATCGAGTTCACTCTTGAAGACAGGTCCTCGGCTCTCGTCTATATCATAGACCTTATTTGTTCCTTTATGAACTATCTTCAAGTGATTGTAAGTTGATACAGCTAATATTTCAGCTTTATTTACCGTATATTCTTTTATGTCATAGATGCCAGACATTATAAAAGGCAGGTAAGGATATGACTTATCATCCTCGATAATCATCGCTCCACGATTGTGGCAACATATCAGCTTATTGTCTATAACACGCAAGCTCCATACTTGTCCTTGCGTTCCGTTTACCAATCTAAGGTTTTCTAGAGAGTTTACTGATTGCAGTTTACCCTCAGGCATATAAAACAGCCCCTGATTAGTTCCTATATAGAGTTTATTTTTCCAATAGAAAGCGTCATATACAGCCCCTATATTTCCATTCGGGTCAGTATAATAACTCATATTGTCGAGATACTGTATATATGCTATACCTCTATCTAATCCGGCCCAGAAATTTCCGTTTTTGTCTTCGCGCAACGATAATACCGTATTGTTGTTAAGCTCTGTGGCTGTAGAAAAATGATTTAATATATTGCCGTTTTCGTCAACCTCATATATACCGTTAAGGATAGAACCAAAAAAATATGTCCCTCGTGAAGTGAGTAATCCACAATTAAGTTCATTTAGCTTCAACGCTGATGAAATGGGAGTATTCCAAGGGGAGATTTTCACCCCATCATAGACATAAAGACCGTTAGTTGCAGTACAGATTAAATATTGATCTTTTTTGTAAGGTAAAATCGTTCTGACATCTTTCCCTGTGAAAAACGCTCCATCATTTATTTTGGTAAGTTTATCGTCTATCAATCGGAACAATTCGCCTTGCATTTCTTGTACCCAAAATTGTCCACGTACTTTCAGCAAAAAAAGAATATTCTTATTTATCTTTATTTGCTTAACAGTTTTATAATCATATATGAAAATAGAATTAAAAGATTGAAAGTACACCTTATTATCATTAAACCATATCTTCCAGAAATCATTCTCCTGCATCGATTTCTGATCGACCAAAGATTTTAATGATGTATATTTCAATTGCCCGGAAATATCTCTTTTCCAAAGGCCAAATTCTTCATAACCGCCGGTAAATATCGTTTGATGATCGAGTACTGCCACACTCCTTACCACAGACCTGTTGGCCATCTGAAAAAGCTTCCACTCTACGCCATTAAATTGCAGCAACCCGATATCATTTCCAAAATAGGTACACCCTCTTTCATCCTGATCTATAGACCAGTTTTTGTTTGCTGCACCGTATGTGTTTCTATCAAAGTTTACAATATATGGATTATTTGCTTTTGCAAAAGAGGAATATAAACAAAGCAATAGGATACATAATAAATAACTAGCATAACTCTTTTTCATGTGATATCTTGTGTTACATATTTGTCTATATTACTACTTCTACGAACTTGTACAAAAATAACAACATAATTTTAAATAAATAAGATGATGTATAACTTAAACTTTTTGGATAGAGAGTATACTGTGGTTAAAAGCCTTTCATTCGGTAGACAGTAGAGATTGTACTCCTTTTAAATAAAAAAGAAATGCTTGTGTTAAATAAAAACACAAGCATTTCATGAGTATTATCTTTTTTATAAGTTACTTCTGAAGGCTTATCGTAAAGTTGTAACTATATTCTTTATCAGTAAAACTATACTTGCTTAAAGGTCTTGCACCCCACGAATCTAAGCCGGCTACCCCGCGTTGAAACAAATCAACACAAAGCACGACTTCATTTCGAGGCAATACATCCGACCAATGCTGTTGTTTTTTGGTTCTACCTGGATCCAGATCTTCCGGCTTATAATTAGTTGCACTTACAGACAAAGGTTGCCCTCCTTCAACACGAACACCTTTATTCTGGTCATTTGTGAGAGTCAACCAACGCACATCAGTTTTATTTCCTGTTTCTTGTGGACGATAATAACTAAATGCCTGATCTTCTACTTTTCCTTTCCAAACTCCCATGAATGTATCATGTTTGCGATCTATATAATTTTCATGAGGACCACGTCCATACCATGCAAAGTCATTGTATTCTCTAGGCAAAGTCATTATCATTCCAAATCGCATCATATCCGGCAAATTATCTGACAATGCCTTATAATCAGCCTTTATATTCAGGCTTCCATCCTTATTCACGGTATACGTCAGATCTACTTTTGCTTCTATGGCAGACAGTTTACATTCATATTTTATAGCAATATTTCCGTCTTTCTCTTCACTGCCCAAATAACTGTAACGCGTATTATCTCCTGCCACTTCCCACAAGCGAAGATTAATCTGATCGTTTGCTCCAAAGTCATTATCGGTAGGCCCCCTCCAGAAGTTGAGACGAGGCAATTCACGCATTACAGGTCTTCCGTCGCTCTCAAACCGGGTAAGTCCACGACGAGTGTCTTTTGTCGCAAACTGATATTTCAGAGTGCCAGATGTTACGATTATCTGATCCTGCTCTTTAGAAATATTTAATGAGCCTGACTTTCCTTTTTCAGTAAAATAGTTGTTTGTATCGTATGCAAATTCTTCTTTTGCGACTTCAAATCCGGCCTTTAGGAAGGCTGTTTCTTTCTTATTGTAAGCGTAAACTTGCAAGAAATGCTCTACTCCCGGCTCAGCCTTTATTTGCGGTATATTTAGTTTCACATCTTTCTGAGAGTCGGCAGGGACGGATACGTCAAATGTTCCTTTCGATTCCACGTTGCCATTCTTCAACAACACCCATTCGTAAGAGTAGTTATCATTTGTAAGATCAGTGAATTTATAATCATTTATCACTGTTATGATACCATTATTCAAGTCTTTCACTTTGAATAGTATATTCTGATACACTTTTTTTACAATGTGAGTATGTGGCAAATAATTCTGATCGGGGCTAATCATACCATCCATACAGAAATTTCCATCATTAACAAGGTTATATCCACCTAGGTCGCCGCCATACGCCCAAAAGAATCTGCCTTGATCATCTTTTGCAGGGAAACCATGATTGTACCATTCCCAAATAAAACCTCCTTGCATATTCTTGCTGCTACGCATAACGTCCCAGTATTCTTGGATATTACCCATACTATTTCCCATCGCATGTGCATATTCACACATAATATAAGGTTTCTCCAAATCTCTGGCAGCATCACGCTTCATAGATTCCCATGATGGATACATCGGGCAGAATATATCAGTATTCCTATCTCTTTGATGTGCTTGTTCGTATTGCACAGGGCGGCTCTTATCTCTTGCTTTTGCCCAATCATAAGTATCGAAAAATGCTTTACCATTGCCGGACTCATTCCCTAACGACCAGAAAATAACCGACGCATGATTTTTATCTCTTTCCACCACGTTCTTTATTCTGTCCATATGAGTGGCATTCCATTCAGGAAGGTTAGATACATTGCTCGGACCATATCCCAATCCATGCGACTCTTGATTTGCCTCATCTACCAGATAGATTCCGTATTGGTCGCACAGCTTATACCACAATGTAGGCTGAGGATAGTGAGATGTACGCACGGCATTAATATTCAATTCTTTCATCAACTGTATATTGCGCATCATCACCTCGCGGTTTACAACCTGCCCTGTCTTATAATTATATTCGTGCAGATTGACTCCTTTAAAGTACACCTTTTTGCCATTAATAAGGACTTGGGCATTTTTGATTTCTATTTTACGGAAACCTATTTTGCTAGATGTAACCTCTACAATATTGTTTTTCTCATCTTTGAGAGAGATCAGCAAAGTATATAAGTTAGGCGTTTCGGCTGTCCATTTTAACGGATTAGACACTGTACCGCTAAAAGTTGTTTCTTTCAAACCATTAGAAGGAACCGTTACTTTTTGAGATTTACTAAATACACTTTTTCCTGTACCATCGAGCAAAGCAACTTCTACTGTTTGGTTTTTATTCTGGGTAGCATAATTTTTCAATTCCACATCAAGACTAAACAACCCATTCTTGTAAGTAGCATCCAAGTCAGGATGTGCAAAAAAGTCTGATATACGTGTCTCTGCTGTGCTATAGAGATAAACACTGCGGTTGATACCTCCCAATCGCCACATATCCTGATCTTCAATGTACGACCCATCACTATATTTATAAACCTGACAAGCCAAAGTATTTTTCCCTTTTCGCACATAAGGAGTAATATCAAATTCAGCCGGGCTCTTTGCATTCTCGGTATACCCTACCTTCTGGCCATTTATCCATAGATACATAGCGGTAGTTCCTCCTTCAAAGTGAATGAACACTTTGCGTCCGTCCCATGTCTGAGGGAGATCAAATTGATGCTTATACGAACCTACAGGATTATCGTTATCATTTACATAAGGGGGATTTGTTGGGAATGGGTAAATTACATTGGTGTAAATAGGAATACCAAATCCGTTAAACTCCCAATTTCCCGGCACAGGCATATCTGTCCATTTGCTTACATCATAGTTTTCTTTATAAAAATCAGCAGGAGCTTCGGATGGCTTAGCCACCCAATGAAACTTCCAAGTACCATCTAACGACATAAAGTAAGGTGATGCCGAATAGTCATCTTGAGCTGCAAGCTTTGCATCGGGATAGGGCAAGAACGTGGCTCTGGGTTTTTCTTTATTGATAGCAAAAACTTCGGGATTCTCCCAATCTCTTGTTTGAGATGTTGCCATAACAGCAACCAAAAGGAATGCTAAGATCAAATTTAATTTCATGAATTTTTATGATATAAAATTAACAATTAAATAATTTACACTGGCATTTGACTTAAAGATGTTAAATATAGTCATTTTTAGCCATCCTCACAAAATGTTTCTATGCTTTTGTATTCGGTTGTTATACAACAATAGCGGCTATAAGCATTCTATAAGCCGCTATCTGAAATCAAATGGGTAAAACTTAGGAGGAACTCATTCTCTAATGATCTACCAAAAGATATTTATTTTCTTTGAGGCAGAGAGGTTGTCAAATCTCTTTCTTTGCGAAGCATTTTACCTGCTTCTCCTACCAACCATAAATAATGATCACTCTGCAATCCTTCTTCGATAGGAACAAAGGTACTTCCCGATATGCCAACAGGAACTTGTGTTGCACATTTGAAGATAGCTGTTCCCTCATCAATTTCATCAAACATTGCTATATAGAGAGACTTTGCACCTGCTTTTATCGACTCACTCATTTGTTTCCACAAGAATGAACCTCTATTACGAGGTATCTGCGAGGTATTATCACCTTTCAGATTTTTCCAAGAGAAGCCGGGGAAGGCTAGTGGTACATAATCTACTTTATTTTCTTTACACCAAGCTATGTCTTCAGATATAAGCTTGGCAAAAGGAGAATATGAAGCCTCATTGTAACGCCCTACAAACCAAGGCATAATTATATCACTTTTTCTTATCAACTCATGGAGCTTCGGATCTTCCATAGTATCTGAAGTAAGAGTACGCCAGTATGTAGGGACTCCCAGCATAATACTAAATCCGCTTTCTTTAAGTTTATCCACCATGATTTCTATATCAGATAATCCGTATGCTCTATTATCATTAAATCCTACGCCCCATATCACCACCAATGGTTTTCCATTGTGATGGAGATAAGACTGATTTTTCTTTTGGTCTTTGATGTCATAAGCTTTTACCAACTCGTCAAAATCGTCCAGCAAAACTTTTTCATCACCCGAGCGCATGCCACTCAGGTCATACATCACACATATAGCCCGTTGATATTTCTGCGCTGCCTTCATTGCCGAGGTCAGCACTTTGTTGAAATGATTCTTGCCGCTCGGATTCTTTATTTCATTCACAAACCGTTGCATAAATACACCATCGAGTCCATATTCTTTCATCCATCGAAAATGAGTATCAACAGTAGACTCGTCATACGAACTAAAGGTATATGCAGGGCTTCCATCGGGAAAAACAAACTCTGTCTTATACTTCTTCTCATATTCCGATACATCAGGCCAATAGTCTACTGAGCTCGATCCGGGACAGAATCCTTTTTTCCCTTTGTAATGATACCAACCCCTGTTAGTACCATCATCAGGGGTATTGAACCACCCCTGATAACCAGCCATTACCAAACCATTATACGAATCGTACTTATAATTCTTATCATTCTCTTTCGAAGTGCTATTTTGTTTCTGTCCACAAGAGACTATACAAGTCAATATGAAAAAGGATAGTAATATCAATTTTATTTTCATGTCTTATTCTTTCTTTATTTCACGTTATCTTACTACAGACGATAATATCTGCTTCATAAAGTTTTTATCTGCCGAGTTGAAACGGATGTTCGTTTTTATCTGGGAATTATTCCTCGGATTCACCAATTTTATAACCATATGATTCCATCCTTTATCCAGCATTATATTAGGAACCTTAGTCTCTGCCTGCCCAACGCTTTCTTTTGAAAATACTTTATTCTTGTTCAAGTAAACCGCAAATCCACCTTCAAAATCTAAAAACATATCCAAACTCGGCATATCAGGCTCAGCCAGCAGATTACTCAATGAGCGTGGGCTATATATCCAAAAACTCATATAAGCCACAGCCGTTCTGTCTCTTTCGGGCTTTGCCAATGAAAACAATCCATTCTCGGCAATTGCTACTGCCCACGATTGATTGTCGGATATTGTATTAAGTTGAGGAATAATATTCGCCTCACCCTTCAGAAAATCGGTTGACAATAAATCTTCTACCGAATGAGCATCTTTACTTAAGGATACAACTAGTGACTTTTGTAACTGCGCCTTAGTATCTAATGCCTGCATGCTTTTTATATTATCATTGGAAATAGCAGCTCCCAGATTCAATAGCATTTTGGTAAGCAAAGACTGAGTCTCTAAGGCTATTTCTGAAAGGTCGAGTGTAGAAAGAATTATTTCAGCATTCCCTTGTTTGAGAGAGGCTATTACCACATCGGCTCCTTTAGATTCTCGCTCGCTACGGAAGACATTTGCGGTCTTCGATGTCTCAGCCTGATAATTCCAACGTTGCCAATCGGTATTGCATGCTCTCAATAATACATCCGATTTCATTACAAAATCTCCTGACATACCATAATGCATTGCCGTTTTGCCTCGTGGAATAAGTTCTGAGAAATAAAAATCAGCATGATTTAATCCTTGCAACAAAACAGGTGTTCCCTCTTTCAGAAATGAAGTAGCTTTTCTGTCTTCCAACGATACAGAATAAGGAAGAATAGCATTGATGAAATCTCTTGATTGTGGATTTACTCCCATTACGAGAATTTTTGCTCCGGCTTCAATCGCCTTCTGTACTTTTAACTGTTGTTCTTTGGTGTTTGTCGGAGGATTATTTCCGTCTATTATTACCAAAGTTTTATTTGTGATCTTTGCATCAGTGAGGATTTTCAATCCTAAATTTTCAAGATTTTCCTTTAGTTTCGAGTCCGTCGAGGCATATAACACAATAGCATCGACAGCTGGAACTACTTTTTCTATTTCTTTTTTATCTTCTATCTTTCCGCTATACGGTAGCATCGGCGTTGCATTAGCCTTGCGCACAGCATCTAGCAAAGGCCATTCTCTATAAAGGGGCAACGACATATCATATCCCGGATTGAGAGTAGTAGTATATGGGCCTAAGCGCTCCGGCTGCATTCCATATCCGCCTTCTTGGAAGTCGAAGAAGATACCATCATCTGCAACAGGAGGTCGTGTTGTGTCTTTCATTCCCAGCTCAAGAGGTTGCAATCCATACCATGCCAGATTGAATATACTGCTATACGAAGCATTCAACTCACGTTGAGTTTTTATAAGTTCATAGCTTTCTATTGCTACACCCTCCATCCTACCGAGCATACTCTCGTAAGATCTATTACCGTTATACTCTGACGATTGTTTAGGAGTTCCGTAATATGCCATACTCTGCTCTCCTATCCCCCACGGTTTTCCTTCCGATGCCCATTTCCGCATACCGCCCATACCACCGTAATGACCGATAACAGTAGGCAGATCGGTTGGTCGGTCGGTTTCTCCATCGCCCGATATCCAAGGTCGAGTAGGGTCTAGTTCGACTGTCACCTTTACCCATCGGTTTATCTCATCTAATTGTTTTTGAATGAGCTCTTCCGGTGCTTTAAATACATGTACCGCTACAGGAACTGTTTCGTTGCAAACACTCCAGCCGAATACGGATGCATGGTTCTTATCTCTTTTTATAAGACGGCGAATATGCTCTACACAACTCTCCCAATAATCGTCGCTATCGATCTTCGGTCCTCCGTCGCTCGACCAGATACCCGTTTCATCCAGTATGCAGATACCCATTTCGTCGGCAACATCCAGATAAAAACGAGGGAAAGGCTGAGCATGTAAACGAACTGCATTTGCATTCACATCTTTAAGCATACTAAACCATGCCGAAGGGTAGCGGCGTGTCATCTGAGGTACTCCCATAAAGTGCCATGAGTCGCCCCTTAAGGATATCTGTCTGCCATTCAGCAACAATCGGTCTCCTGAAATTGTAAATTGACGCCAACCAAAACGGTTATACTTCTTATCTATTGTTTTATTGTTTTCGGTCAGATTTACGATCAATCCGTAAAGATTTGGTGTTTCGGGTGTCCAATATTCGAGTTCTCCGTTTACAGCCTTTTCGATTGTAACTTTTGTAGTTGAGTTGGGTTGTAATACAATCTTTTTTTCTGTAGGAAAAGTCAATGAAGCGAGAGAAGCGACCTCTCCTTTCTGTTCGGGACTTTCATTAATTGTACGTCCAGCCAGATTGTACCATTTTTTTACCTCAGCATCCAAGTTTAGAGTTCGCTTCTGCGAGGATGCGTTTTTAATATCGAGTTCTATTCTTAATTTTTTATTCTGTACATCGGGCTGAATAAACAAGTCTTCTACATACACCTGATTATAGGCAAACATATATACGTCTTGCCATATCCCTGCCATTTCGATACCCCACATAGACCCTCCTACGTAGGTTCTACGCCCATATTTTCCATGATTATCAAACAAGCTGCCTTTGGCTACACCCACAAGTATTTCATTTTCTTGTCCGGGCTTTATGAAAGATGTTATATCCGCTTCGAAGGGTAGGAATAATTCAAAGTTTTCAGCCACTTTCTGACCATTTACATACACCTCGGTTTTTCCCATCACAGCTTCAAAATGAAGAATAACCTGTTTACCACTCCAATCTGAGGGTACAGACACATTCTTCCGCATCCATCCTATCTCGGCTTTTTCCCACTCTTTGGGATAACTTGGATAAGCAGTAAAGTCTCCCCCCTGTCCGTCTGTAAAATGATTTACATTCCATGGTGACGGTATCTTTATAGCAACGTTTTCTTTTTTGAAAGTCACAGGCTTCTTAAAATCTGACGCTTTCGCTCCGTATATCGGCATAAAGTCCCATTTACCGTTCAGGCATAACTCTTGTCTGTATGGCTTTTCCACATCATTTACCAACCCTTGCATAGGGTTGAACGGGTAAGGATATTTTATTCTTTCCGTTGCATACATACTAATGGAAAGGGCAATCAGAACAGTTAGTATAAAATACTTTCTCATTTTTATTTTGTTTGGCATTTATTCAGGTTGCAGAAGCATTAACCTTTTAAATTTATAAAATTATCTCAGTTATTTTTCGTATAAAATCAATATAATAATACGCTATAAAGTATTATTCAAGAATATTAATTATTCTCTTTTCGGCATTTTGATACTCAATGGTTTTTCTTTACGCATCATTTTTGTTGCTTCTCCTGTAAGCCACAAATAGTGGTCGGATGGCATACCGTCCATACCTACAAACTTGGCTATATCACTTACCGGAGGATTGTCGCTACATTTGAATATAGCTGTACCTTCGTTTACCTCATCAAACATAGCTACATAAAGCATACTAGCCCCTGCATTGATAGCCGTAGATATCTGTTGCCAGTAAAAACGCCCGCTCTGACGCGGTATCGACCCGGAGGGTTTAATATCATCAGGGAACTCGAACCTACTGAGATTATGCCAGCTAAAACCGGGTGTAACACAAGGCACATAATCTATTTTGTTTTGCCTGCACCACTCTATATCTCCGATTATTAAGTCACGATAGCGATCCATATCATTGTGCAATAGAGGAGAAAAACGCTGGACAGTCCACGGAAGAACAATATCTGCCTTGCGTATAATTGTATGCAAGTAAGGATCGGGAAGGCAGTCTGCATTGAGTTCGCGCCAGAAGGTAGGAACTCCAAGCATTACACTACAACCTCCATATTCAGGATCATTTTTGAGAAAATCGATAAAACGATCAATACCGATATCACGAGTATTATAAGGCCTGTCGGGAAATCCGATACCCCATATCGCAACAAGCGGCTTACCATTAAAAAACAAGTATGTTTTATTTCCTTTCTGGTTTGTCACCTTTATAGAGTCAACCAAGTATTTCCAGTCTTCTATGAGGCTTGAGCAGTCTTCTCCCGACTTGCTGAGTCCCGAAAGATCGTACATGATAGCGATAGCACGTTGATACTTAGACGCTGCTTCAAATGCATTCTTGATAACTGCCGTTTGACCGCCTTGCCGTGCTTTAGCCTGAGCAGCACTGAAGAAGCGTTGCATAAAAACACCATCAACTCCATACTCCTGCATCCATTTGAAATGCAGATCAACTGTACTCTTATCTGTAGAACTGAAAAAGCGTGCAGTAGACCCATCGGCTAGTTTAAGCCCCGTAGGATATGTTTTTTCGTATTCTCGCATATCGGGCCACATATCTATGCGTACTTGTTTTTCGTCGGGATACATAACTCCATCCGCTGGAGCCCTAAACCACCCTTGGTACCCAGCCATGATCATTCCTTTGTAACTGGGATATGCAGCTGTTGGCGCATGCTTTCGCGCTTGCGCTAATATTCTACCCGAGGGGAGCGTCAATATTATTGCGGCAAGCACAAAAAAAATTCCTTTAAAATTCATTTGGTATTTTATTTAATTAATTGTTTCGTCTTTCTTTGCGATATCACTTAGCTACTACAATTCGTTAGGCGAATACATCTTCCCAATCGAGACAAGAGATGAAGGCATATTTCATGATATTTTTTACTTTACTACAAAAAAAAAGAGAGATACTTAAATTTACATAAACACGCCTATTAATTAAGAATTAAAATTCAGTTAAAATGCTCTTTAAAGATAAAAGCTATAAAAACTCCCATATTCCTTTATTTTTAAAATCACTTATTATAAAGTTCTCATAACTTATCATGAAAAAAATCATTAATTTTGTATATTACTTATTGGTTGTATTGTTCACACAAAGACCTTTTTAAATAAAAGCTTCCATGAAATACACACTCGCCCTATTTCTCCTGTTATTCAATATTGTCCAACCCTGCATATCAGATAATTCTGAGTACGGATTAAGATTTAAATCGTACGAGGTATTAGCAGCAGACCGGACAGGATTGCTTTTGGAAAACGGAAACTATATCGACATCAAAGACGAATTGACTCTGGAGTTTGATTTGAAATATGAGAATACATCTATATTATATGGCTCTACTGTAAAAATAATCAGCGAATCGAAATCCTCAGTAACTCTCGGATTTAGTTCGGGCAATAGTGGAAATTTTCCAATCATGGTAATTAATGATGAAATTATCCCCATACTAACAGATCTCAAACTAAACGAATGGTTTCACGTAGCAATAACGATATCAAACAAAGATCAATCACTAAAAATAAAGTATAAAGATTTTTCCAAAACTTTGACATTAAAGAAAGGAGATTGGAAGGAAGCCATTATCTGTTTCGGGAAGTCAAACCTTACAGGTTTTTCAACAGAAGAAGTTCCGCCGATGATCATAAAGGATATTAAGCTATCGCATGGAGATAAATTATTCAGGCATTGGATTCTAAAGCAGCACAATAAGACCGAATGCTATGATGATCTGAAACAAGCCCAAGCCACAGTAATGAGCCCCGACTGGATAATAGACTCTTACGCCAACTGGACCAAGCATTTTTCATTATCTACAAATAATAAAACATATATACAGTATGCATTCGATGCAGGAAGAGGTATTATATATTTTATTCCTGACAATAAACAGATTATTTCTTACAATGTAATCACCAACCAGCAAGATACTATATATGTAAAATCTGGAAGGCCTGCCAATATAAATACGAACCATGTTGTTTTTAACCCTAAAAAGAATGAACTGATTTCGTATAATCTGGAGGAAAAGTTTATATCTGTTTTTTCTTTCGAAAATAAAACATGGAGCAGCAACCGTGCACCTGCTTTAGAGCCGTCGTATTGGCATCACACGTCCGCTTTGTGGAATTCAAATTCCTCAATAATTACATTCGGCGGCTATGGGTTCTATCGATATAAAAACGATTTGACCGTGATCAATCCCGCCACCAATGAATGGAATACCCAACAACTAAATGTAATTTCCCCTCGCTATTCGTCGGCATCGGCAATCGTTGGCGATACATTGTACATTTATGGAGGAGAAGGAAACCAAAGCGGAAAACAGGAATTGACTTCTATCATTACCGCCGACCTTTATGCTATCGACCTGAAAACAATGAAAGTATCTCTATGCTGGGAATATAATAATTCTAATCATTTTCTGCCATGTGGAAATATGATCTATAACAAGGAAGAGGATTCATTTTTGGTTATATCAAAAGCTCTTGGAAAACAAATATTGCTAAAGGTGGCCAGAAAAAAACCTGTAATTGAAGAATTGGCCTATATAGACTCTTTGGAATTGAATGCTGATTACAATTTTTCGACTCTGATGAAGCCCGAAAAAGAAAACAAACTGTACGCTCTATTCTGTAAAGATTACAAAAGAGGCAATTCGGAAATCGATCTGTATAGCATAGCATATCCGCCTATAGCATCTGGCCAAATATTGCAATCGGCTAAAACCTCCGAGTCAAATGAGTCTAAAACAATATATATTGCAGCAGCTTTCGCTGTGATATGCTTAGTCGCAGGATACACCATTTATAGAAGAAAGAGAAAGAAGAAAGAGAAATCTATTCATTCCGCTTTCTCATTAACGGATGATCTTACAGAAGATGAATCCCTGATAAATAACGATGAAATATATTACGATCGTTCTCGTCAGGCTATTTCCCTACTCGGTTTTTTCAACGTAAAAGACTCTGAGGGTAAAGACATTACAGATCTCTTCACTCCAACACTAAAAAGTCTGGTACTTGCTATAATCTTAAATAGTGAAAATGGTCCCGGCATAAACAGTAAAGTGATAGATAGCCTGATATGGCCCGACAAAGATGAAAAATCGGCAAGAAACAACAGAAATGTATCCATGAACCGACTCAATCAGGTGCTAGAAAAGATTGGGAATGTGCAAGTACAAAACAACAATAGCTTCTGGAAGATAGCCATTGAAGACAACTCTATTTGCGATTATCTTGAGGTACTTAAATACATGAGGCTACCTCAAAAGGCAATAATGGAAGATACAGATTCCGAGTCCAAGCTATTGGAACTATTAGGTTATGGACAGCTCTTACCTTTCACTCAAGAAGAATGGCTGGACTCTTATAAAGCCACATATTCAGATTTTGCAATCGACTTCTTATTGGGCATACTTCTGCGTGAAATTAATTCAGGAAAAGCCAACGCTATTCTTAAGGCATCCAACCTGATTTTCTTATTTGACACACTCAATGAGGAAGCTCTTTTTGCGAAATGCAGGGTGTATTACAAACAAGGTAAAAAAAGTCTCGCTAAAAGTACATATAACAGTTTTTGCAAAGAGTATGCAACGCTGTTAGGCGAAAAATATCAAGTATCTCTGGCTCAGATTATCAGCAGTAATTAGTGTAAGGATAGAAATACTATAAAGAAAAGGCTGCCTGAAAATTACTTCTCAGGCAGCCTCTTTTACATTTATGAACATTAATAAGCAAATGCTAACTTTAATTTCACCCCAATAGATATTGGATACATTTTTTCGGTAAGCGCTTTTGTACCCTCTGCTTTAAGATACTTTGATGCAGTTATACTATTTACTTCGAAATCGGATGGATGTTGCTTATTATACCCCAACAAAGAACCCTTTTCTTTGTTTTTCCGCACATCGTTAAGTCCGTAATCACAGTATACACCCGAGTAAAGAGCTAGCTTATCGGTAAGCCTCCATTTATTTCCAACCTCGGCAGATAACATAAAAGACAGCTTCATATCCAAATCAGCTTTCTTCTCTGCCCCTGCAAAATGACCTATACCATTTACTTCATTATCTTTATCGATAAGAAGATCAATGTCGGCATAATAAGCAGTAGTAGACAAATTGGAAAGAGTAGTTGTATATTTTCCACTGACCGGTATTCCTATTTTCCCTCCAACGGCAGCATAAAAACCTTTCGATACAGATTGTTGGAATTGAACCATAAGAGGTATATTCAGGAATATAGCATTCTGCTTCTCTTCAACCGAATGAATGGAATATGCAAATCGAAATTCATCGTTATTAGCATCTATAGCATTATACTCATCAGAGATATTATCCATAAGTCCTTTCGAGTTCATAAAAGATAATTCGAGCCCGGTATTCAACGCCCAGTTTTCTGAGAGAAAGTAATTGTAACCCACCCCAACAGAAGAACCAAACGCCAGCTTATTATCTCCTTCATTTATTTTATATTTCAATGAAGATATTCCTCCAGTTGCAGAGAAAAACACTTCATGTTTGTTATCCTGCGAGCGTATGGCAAAACTGGTAAGTAATGCCATAGCCAACAGAATTGTAATTTTCTTGATTTTCATATATTATACTTATTTTGCTATTATCTTAAACTCTTCTTCAAAGCCACTCTTTGTTCGAAGTTTTACTATAAATGTTCCTGCTTTGGATAGTGTAAACTGTGTTACTTTACCTACCACAGGAATTGATTTTTCTAAACTTCCCGCAATAGTGTATACTTGTAGTTTTGCCCCTTTCAACATATCCTCATCCAAATCTGTTTCCAAACTGATTACTTCTAAAGCATTTACCGGATTAGGATATACCTTTGTTGACGAACTCTTAAGGAGTGCACTTCCCTGGCAGGTAGAAAAGCTTTTCCCGTCTGCTGTCGTCATCCTTACAGAATACAAAGCAGCTTTATCGAGAATGTCGGTTTCTTTACCTCCGGCAGAATAATATTGTTTGTTGGTTCCAATCTTTTCTCCATTTCTAAACCATTGGTAATCTTTGAAAACGTAACCTCCATTTGTAGCCGCATTATTATTAACAGCTAAGATATTGTTCCACTTCTGTACTACTATACTATTGAAAGGAATTGGCACTTCTACTTTCAGCGTATAGCTTTTGCTTGCTATACCATCTGCGGCAGTTACTGTGATAACCTTCTCATACAAACCCGGCTTTTTCACATCCATAGAGAAAGACTTGCCTCCACTTACTGTGGCTCCGATAGCAGGAATAACGGCCACATCGATCTTATCCGCTGAAGAACCACAATCTAAAACATAAGTATTCTCAATATTCCAATCATCACCATTTACCTTCAGCGAGCTTATGTCGGTATCTGAATACATATCGCTCAGATTAGGAACAATATATTTATCCTTGTCTGCATCTAACTTGTAGTAGAAAGCAACACTAAAATTATATAATGGATAATGTTTTCCATCAATAACATTCCCTGAAGCATCCATTGGTTCTCCACTTGTAGTAGGAGAATTGTTCCATGTTTTATGTTCGTAATTGAAGAATGCCTGATAGTCATCGCTATCGCGCAGATTTCCATGTCCTCGCAAGTTTCGCCCTGACAATGTAGCATCTACACCCGCATAAGTAACCTCGATAGCTCCATCCAGATTATTGGCACAAGTAATAAGAACACAATCCTGTTCCGATCCGTCTATCACTACGTTCTGAATGCTTTGCTCTACATCGTTCAGATAAATGTTAAATCCATAATTAGGCATTTCTAATAAGGTTTTGTTATCAAGTACCAATGGCAGCTTCGGAGCAATGTATTTTATACGTACTTGCTTTTGATTTCCTTCAACACGAGAGATTTCTATTGGTTGCAGTGGTGTAAAAGTTTCACCTAAAACCTTCGTTTTATATATCACCTTCCCTATCATTTCGCCGTACCAACGGTAACCATTTGCATCCAAGTGCCCTCCAACGTCTGTCATGGGATAAATGGGTCCAACACAAATAATATCACTATTTGCATTCGCAGCTTCCAGTTGTGCCATTCCTATTTCTAAGCTTCTACCTTTTGTATATTGAGCTCCTGCCTGATAGGTATAGAAGACCGGATTGTCAGCCTGCTGGTACTGTGCTTTAGCATCTGCTTGCATATTATTTTTTAGCGTCATAAGCAAATTCTTATATGTCGCTTTATCTCCCGATGCAGTTCCCTCGTGTCCATCAAGTCCTGCACCATACTCGTTGTAATAATTGAATTCTCCTTGCATGAATATGATAGCCGGACAAGAAATAGTACTGTTGGTTCTGTCAACAATCGTTTTTGCTTTTTCCAGAGCTGTGATATAATTATTATATAATACTTCCGAGCCTTGGTATTCTTTCGAAAGCTCTTCTATATTCTTTCCACTTGTTCCACTCGATGTTGCCAAAATACGATTTTCTTTACCCGTAGTATCATGTATTAACGGAACTTGCTTACGTAAATGATTGACAGCTCCGTGCAACGGACTCTCACCCAAAGCTGTACCATATTCGGTAGCTACTAAAGGGCTCAATGTGTTTAGTGCCTGATTTCCATAATTTATCCAGACTTGGCTTCCTATCATATAGTTTCCATCAAGGTTATCGGTAGACAGCTTATCCGATTCATGCCCTGTAGACAAGCTTTGTCCGTACATGATGTAATGCTCATAGTTGTGAGAGTTGGAGATCGGAGTCGTTGCATTTGTGTTATATACCCTAAATTCATGTATCGACCAGTAACCACCCGGATTAGTTCCTGTCTGAACAATGCGGATATATCTGTACTTCTGCGACTCAAACTTTATGATAAAGCTATTCGGGCTGCCATTACCTGTATGTATAGGGCTTCCCCATGTTGTACCGTCATTAGAGACATATACTTCGTAAGAAACAGGAAAATCATTCGGGCTTTTGGTACAGTCCAACACCAATTTATCAAACTCCTGTTCTTTTCTCATATCTACCATAAACCACTGTCCCGGAGCTTGGAGAGCTTCTGTATCCCATCGAGTTTCATCATTATAATCTATTGCATTCTGAGCCGCATTCGTATTATTCGATGCAGAAGCAATCCATCCTGTCATATCCAGAGGAACTTCCTCGGCTACTTCTTCAGACTTATAAACATAAAATTCGTGGATTGACCAGTACAAGTCTTTCGATCCTGTTTGGTTTATTTTTATATATCGTCCTTTTACTGTTTGGTCTAAGATAACAAACAACATGTTGCTATTTCCTTTTCCTGTAGCTACGCTATTCCACGAAGCCCCATCGCTTGACACGAGAATCTCATAACCTACAGGAAAATCTCCCGAACTGGCTGAATAATCAAGAATAATAGCATCAATATCTTTTTCTTCGTTCATATCTACCAAGAACCATTGCCCGGGAGCTTGAACCGCTTCAGTATCCCATCGGGTAGCAGGATTGCCATCCAATGCGTTTCTTGCGCCATTTGTATTATTCGATGCAGAAGCCGACCAGCCTGTACGATCGTAAACATTTTCGCCTGACAGCTTTGGAGAATGGGCAAGGTTATTTTTCCAAAGTTTCACATTGGCAGTATTAATTCCCGAAGAGTTTGTTATCGACGAAACGACTGACAATCCCGCTTCTCCTCCACCTATCAAAAGGTTGTTGACAGGCATAACAGATGAAGCCTGAAGGCTCAACTCTGAGCCGGAAGCTAATGAAGCCAATCCTGTTTGTCCGGGATGATGGAAATGTGCCGTTTGCATTTCTACCTTTCCTCCCGACAATGCAAGTCCTTTTGTTGGATTTCCCCAATAGTCTGAATTAAAGAAAGTAACCTTCCCTGTAAAGTTCGGGCTTGTTTCAATATATCGGCTATCGCTACCAAAAGCAACGATCTGGGTATTGATAAGATCAAAAGACTCGATTCCGCTTCCAACTACCTTGAATGCACTTATACTACCGTCTATACCCAATCCTAAAGATGAACCTTTGGCATTGTCATTCAGTATAAAGCCATTATGCCCTCCAAAGATAAAGTCGTTATATAAGCGTAAGTTTTCACACGAACCCACCTCTAAAAACTGAAGATGATTTGTTCCATGCACGTAAGAAGCGTCGATGAGATTTCCTTCACTACTCGGATTAGGAGAATTTGGCCAGCTTCCCCATTTCGATTCGCCACCGTAGGCATAAGCGTTTACATTCACATGTACATTTTGTACAATCCCGTCTTTGGAGTTGCCACCGACCTTTACACCGGATGTAAAGACATGTCCCATGACATAGTCTACAAAATGATTATCGCATTTGTAAGTAAACAAATCGAGAAATTTATCTGTAGCCCTTACCCCTATATTTATAACATACGTATTAGCTCCTGTAGCCTGGATACAATAAGGATATGATGGCATATTAGGTAGTAAACGTGCATCCTGTTCGGGATAATTAAACGCCAGTGCACGAATACCGCTATTTGAAGACAACTTAATAAATGGAGTTCCGTTCGGATTGCCTTTGTCTGCATAAACTTCTATAATACTACCTTTGCCAAGTGGAGAAGAAGGAATATCAGACGCCCCTCTTAGTTCTACCCCCGAAGGAATTGTCAGGTGTCCCAAGACTTTATACTTACCCGGAGGAAGAAAAACAATCCCTCCGCCATCAGTTCCGGCCTGATTCAAGGCTGTTTGTATGGCATTCGTATTATCAGTTGTCCCGTTTCCTATAGCATTGTATGGTGCAGCCGCAGCATTGTAAAGCACTTCTCTCGATGGCTTTCTGCTCTGATCCTGTATTTTTTCAAAGCTTGGTACTTGTGCCATAGAAACAGGCGTATGGTCTATTACATTTTCGAGAATAGATTTATTCTTGATATCAACCTCTTTCGAGAAACGATTTCCATTTAAAATAGACCTTGCAGCAATACCAATAGTTATCTGCGGCTTATCATTGTTGAAATCATTATTATTGGCAACAAGCGAACCTCCGCCGATGTTGATTGCACCTTTGCTTACTAACGACTGATTCAACAAAATTTTTGTCCCCGATGATTTATCCACTGAAATAGCCTCGGAGGTAGCTTCAATCTGAGAAGCTTGTATCTGAAATACTCCGCCTGTATTCGGTCTGAAAGAAAATCCGGTTTCACAATTTTGTATTTTCAGGTTAGAACACAAGAGACCTACATCATTCACAGCTTCTGCATAGACAGCTGTTTTACAATCCTTAAACGTCAAATCATAATAATGTCCGTTTGGAGTAAAACCTTCGCTGCCTGCCGACATCGAATAGCCCAATAGTATTCCTTTATTGTATTTTTCTACATGAACATACGTAGTATACGACCAGTCGTTCCTACGCATTACGATTCCTGTCCCATGCTCGTATATCCAGTTTGCAAAAGCGCTTCCGGCAGCAGGAGAGCCTGTCAACCCTGATGAGGCCCAATAACTTGGTGAGAAATCGATATTCTCAATTCGCCCTACATCACCTATATTATCTATTTCTACACCTACCGAAAGCGGTGTTCCATACATTCCATTTACAATAGGGCAGCCGCCTGTATTTGTTCTCGAATACATGAGCCCGATATATGAATTTACAAATGTCACGTTCTTTGCATTCGCAAAGTCATTACCCCAATAGCCGGGTTTTCCGAACAAAATAGATGGGGGATATGCAACTATATTATCGGGGTTCTGTTCGGGATACCAAATAGCGATATCCATAACAGCCGATGCAGATTCGAGAGTGAGCAAAGGCGAGCTATTCACATCGCCCCTACCGGCAAATCCCATAAGGATCGTACCACCTATCGGCTCTCCTTTCACAGGCTTTTTCCAATCGCCACGGAGAATAACTCCTTTAGGAATTATCAGTCCGCCATTGATTACATATTTGCCATCGGGCAGATAAAGAGCACCTCCACCCCATGTTGCTATGTCGTTTAAAGCTGTTTGTATCACAGCTGTATTATCGGTGACTCCGTCGCCCACAATACCCCTATCGGTAGCCGATAAGGCGGAAACAAAGGTTTCTAATTTAGGATACTGATCCGACCCCGAGGCCTTCCACGATTGTCCGTACAATGGACTATACACTCCAAGAATAAAGAGTATAATCCAAACAAGAGATTGTCTTGTAAACACTCTGTAATGTGAAGAATTTTCCATGATTGATAATGTTTTTGATAAAAAATTAGATTATATAGGCATATAAAGAGCGTGTAGACGGCTCTAACGGTTACGTTTCGAGCCGACCACTTTAATTGTTTACGACAATAAGCTCTTCAACAGTTTTTCTAAGAAATCAGTGCTTTCTGAAGATGAAAAGAAGCTACTGAAATCTATTTCGCTGGCATTAGATTATACTTTTCAGATAACCTGATATCGGAAGAAGACGCTCCAACCATAAATTCATATACTCCTTCAGGAACTACAAATTTTCCCAACTCTTCATTCCAATATCTCAACTGTTCTTTTTTGATTTCAATTTCAATTCTCTTTGTTTCTCCTTTCTTTATAAAGCTTCTTTTAAAACCTTTCAATTCTTTAATAGGCATTATTACTCCTGTTTCGGGTAACTTTACATATACCTGCGAAACTTCATCACCATCCATCTTACCGGTATTCTTCAGGTCGAAAACCAGATTTACGAATTCGTTATTTTCGGTCAGTCTAAGATTCTTATATACGAAAGATGTATAACTTAGACCATATCCGAAAGGATATAAGGGTTTCCCTTTGAAGTACTGATAGCCCCGTCCTTTGGTTACATCATAATCATCAAAAGCAGGAACTTCATTCAAGCTGCTATAGTATGTAAGAGGTAGTCTTCCGGCGGGATTATAACGACCAAATAATACCTCGGCTACAGCCTTTCCTCCCTGTTCGCCGGGATACCAAGCATTAACAATCGCCGGAATTTTGTCTTCCATCCAGTTGATTGCAAGAGAACTTCCCGCAACCAATACAACCGTAATATTTGGATTCACTTTATAGATTTCCTGTATAAATTCCATCTGATCAGCAGGCAAGTGTATATCGTATCGGTCTTGTCCTTCCCTTTCTATCGTTTTATTGATACCTAATACAGCAACTACCTGCTCGCACTCGCGAACTGCTTTACCCGCTTCGCCATACATATCAAGTCGCTGCTGTGTTCCTATAGTTGGTATTTTCCAGTAAAGCTTAGCAACAGAATTATCCCGATTATTAAAATATTCGGCTCTAAGATCATACTCCTTCCCTGCTTCAAAATAGTAAGTAATCGAGTCTGTAGTAATACTCCTTTCTTGCCAAGCATCTATGAGTTTTTCGCCATTGATAAAAAGACGAGAACCATCATCGGCAGTATAGTACAACGTATAATTTCCCGACACGGTGGGTTTGAGTTTCCCTGTCCAACGGATAGATAATGGAAATGGCGGAATAAAGGGATCGGGAGCCTGATTAGCAGGCTCAAAGTTTACCCATTCCTCGGTACGCACCTTCGGTGTACCCAATAGTTCCATATTTGTAAAATATTCCGATTTCAATCCTTGTGGAAAATAAGACGCAGATATCATTTCTTTTCCATCGGCAGCAGATTTCCATGGTGCATATACGATTTTCACATCCTTCCCTACCTGATCTTTTATTCCTTGCAATATAGAGATGGGGGCATTGGCGGGAATACCACTATAATCTCCGAACTCACTGTTACCGGCATTTATACCTACAACTGCTATTGATTTTATCTTTTTAGGGTTTAAGGGTAATGTCTTGTCTTTGTTTTTCAACAAGACAATACTCTGACGTGCCGATTCGAGAGCCAGTTCTTTGTGTTTTTCTGAACCTATAACCGAAGGCAATATTTTGCTGTACGGGTTATGGTCAGGGTCATCAAATAATCCTAATTTCATACGTGCCCGCAGCACTCTGTATGCAGCAGAATCGATGTCAGCTTGCGAAACCATATACTGATTGTATGCATTCAAAAGAGGTTGCATATATACATCATCGCCACACTCGAGATCAAGTCCGGCTTTGATTGAAAGTGTGGCTGCGGCTTCTTTTGTCTTTACATATTTCATCGCCGAAACCAGAAGACTTGGACCTCCACAGTCTGAAACAACATATCCGTTAAATCCCCAATCGTTCCTTAAAACTTTGGTCAACAACCAAGGATTTGCCGTACACGGAACATCATTAATGGCATTGTAAGCCGACATGATGGACGCTGATTTCCCTTCTCTTACACACATTTCGAAGGCAGGAAGATAATATTCCCTCAATTGCCTTTCCGATATCTGAGGATTCGCCGTAAAACGATTATGTTCTTCGTTATTTGCAGCAAAATGTTTTGGAGTAGCTACTATTTTCAGATAAGTGGGATCGTCTCCCTGCAAACCTTTTACAAATGCAGTACCTAAAACGCCCGACAAATAAGGATCTTCACCATAGGTTTCGGGAGTACGCCCCCAACGTGGGTCACGAGCCATATTCACGGTAGGAGACCAAAATGTAAGAAGGTCTGTAAAGCGTTCTTTTTGAAGCCTACCTTGCTCCAGTTGATTCCATCTCGCACGTGCTTCGTCAGAAATGGCTGTTGCTATCTGATAATTCAACTCTGGATTCCACATGCTGGCAAGTCCTATAGCTTGCGGAAATACGGTGAACCGTCCAGGGCGTACCACTCCATGAAGAGCCTCATTCCCATGATAGTATTTAGGAATTTCTAAACGCGGAATACCGGGCGAAGTGGCGGTAAGAAGGCTTATTTTTTCTTCTATCGTTAGTTTTGACAATAAGTCTATGATACGATCGTGCATAGGAGCTCTTTCGTCTCTGAATAATTGCTCTTGCTGTGCACATAATGGGATATGACTAACAAGTACAAGCCACATGATAAACAGCAGTTTACCATAACGTTTTCTAAAAAATATCATGCTTTATAATGTTGAATTATTTGTTAAATAGTTTTATAAACAGAGAGTATCAGAGCTTGTTCGGTTTCGGTCTATTTATTTGATTAAAACAACGATACAGAGAAAATATATTTTGTATACTTCTGTACCGTTGTTACTTCAACCTTTTTTACCTAAATCTACATTATTATATACATCGACTCCCATCTATAACTTTTTCTATTTTTTTAAGGCTGTCAGAGAAGTGATTTTTGAACTTCTCATGACAGCCTCTTATAATCATTATGGTATTGTTATTTCTTTAATCTCAGAATAATTATATCCCTTTACGATAGGATCTGCAACACGTGCTCCGGCTCTGAGGTAGAATTTGCGCCCCGACTTAAGCCCGTCGATAGTCATAGAATGCTCGGTTGCATAGATCGTAGCATTAGTCATACCTTTCAGGTCTAGTTCGTTTCGGCCGTAATCGCTTATGTATGCACCATTACCCACAAAGGATGTATTGTTTACAAAAACCTTCGCATCGGTAACCTGATACATATCCACCTCGCTCGAAATCTTGAACTTGACAGTAGCAGAAGTTCCGTTCTGAATGATGTCTGTTATTTCGAGATGTAAATATGGTTCAACAGTGAAATCTTGAGTTACTGTACCTTTGATATCTATTTCTACCGGATCGATGGGAACAAAAGGGCCATTTTCTAAAGTAACTCTGTAGTGTCCTTTGAAAATCATGGAATTGAAATATGTTCCATCCTGCTTATTCCCAAAGTATTGAGGGGTTGGAGTATCACTCCAGCTCAATTCTTCGAGCTTGATACGCATATGCCCTGTTTCGGTCATCATCGGTTTTCCCGTAAATTTGTCATAAACAGTCCCTTTGAGCGTTTCTTTCGGTGAATCAAAATCATCAATATCTGTCATACAAGATGTAACAGTGAATGCGATTGTGATGAAGAATAAATATTTAAATATCTTTTTCATAACTCCTGATTTTTAATATAGTGGATTATTCGGTAATAGATTCGGGTTCTTACCTATTTCACCACCAGGTATAGGTTCGTAATATTGTATTATATTGAATGTGTACCCTGTACGATGAGGCTCTTCCGCCTTCTTAAATATCCATTTATTCTCATTGATGATATAATATGGATAAAGGGCATGGTAGCGTTTCTCTCTTATTTGTTCACCTATTCTCCAACGACGCAAATCCCACCAAGTCTGGTTTTCGAAGGCTAATTCACATTGACGCTCTGTTCTGATTTTATCTATTGTCAATTCAGAAAGGTTTAACGAGTTGTCGCCACCCCTGCTTCTTATCTTGTTGATCTGAGCCAAAGCATCTGCTTTCATTTCGCCTGTTCCCAATTCAAATGCAGCTTCTGCCCTATTAAGGAGTACCTCTGCATATCGAATATCAATCCATGCTTGAGTAGACTTCCAAAGATTTGCTTCAGCAACACTTACTTTATAATTGTTGTACTTCCTCATGTGCAAGCCAGTAGGACTGGATGGCGATGCAGCTGTACCAATACCATCATACCCTATAATGTTGTATTCTTTACCATTGGTCGCTTTATATTTTGCATAAATATCATTGGTTCTTATCGGCTCTGCTGTAAGGCTATAATTCTCATAGAGTCCGGCCTGGACATCAACCACTTTCCCTCTGAAAACTTCTCCCGGGAAGAGGGCTATTGCTCTCTGACGTGGAGCTAATGTAGTCAACAGGTCTTCTCTTGCATTGAATTTTATAGGATTGCCTTGCGTGTCGTTTACCTTTACTTCTCCAAGCATTTCAACAACATCTAATGTAGGGCAAAGAGCACCCGCATAGCTACTCGAACTAGACCGTGGCGAAGCAAATGCATCCCAGCTGTGACGTGATCCCTCTACATTGTCCATATAAACGAAGTCTTTTATAAACACGTTTTCGGGGCTATTCGTATCCAAGAATACATCTACATAGTTTTGCACCAGATCAGGATTTTTTTGATACAGATCATAATGACCTTCAAGCAACTTAGCGGCATCGTAACTCTGCTTAAAATAATCTGTAGCTCTACCTTCAGGTATACCAACCAATCCGGCATCGTGAGCAGGAGTTCCTACAAAGTAATCCTTTCCATATTTAGCGATAGAACCGGCAAACAACATAGCTCTGGATTTCAATGCAGCAGCAACATATTTATTGGCTCTGCCGGATACGCTTCTCTCGGGTAAGTGATCGACAGCCCATTGCAAGTCTTCGCTAATAAAATCATAGACAGCTTCTTCCTTATCTCTCGGAACTCTCAGTTCCTCAATGGTTTGTTCAGGATATGATTGCAATTCTTTTACGATAGGTACTCCACCATAGCGTTTTACCATTCCAAAGTAATAATATGCCCGACAAAAACGAGCCTCAGCCAACCACGCATTCACTTGCTCTTCGGTATACTTTGAAGCATATTCTCCCAAGTATTTAAGAAAATAATTTGCATTACGAATATCTGAATAAGGCCAGTAACCAAAGCCATTCCCGTTTATATCCCACTGTCTGAAATCATTTGCCTGAAGCCATTCTCCTGTATTTGCTCCTAATCCCCAGAAAGCTGTAAACTTATTAAAGCCTTCTGTTCTGTTATATTTGAAGTCCTCAATGGGCAACTCACTATACAAACGTGTCAAGTAGGCTGTTACACCCGATTCTGAGTTGAAGATATCTTTATCAGTCAATATATTAGGGGGATCAACTTCGAGATCGTTACAAGCAAAGAATCCTCCAACAACCAAAGCCAATAATAAATATTTTAATTTTTTCATAATAGTATATCTTTAAAAAGTAAGACTAAAGCCGACATTATATGTACGAGTTAATGGATACATATAGCCATATAAGTCATTTTCGGGTTTATCATTAGCATCTGCTCCTCCGCCCGGATGCTCCGGATCGATATATTTCAACCCTGTAAGAGTAAACAGGTTATAAGCATTTACATAGATGCGGGCATTGCTTACCCCAACCTTTGTTGTCAGTTTTTTAGGCAATGTATAGCCAAGCTCTATAGACTTCAGACGCAAATATGCCGCATTCTGAACTGCTCTTGTACCTTCGCCCCATGCCGACCCGTTACCTGTCATCGGGAAGAATCCAGAAGTCCATTCTGTATTCGGATCATAAACATCGGCATTAGGATCTGTCGGATGCCAACGATCCATAAAGAAATCTAAGGTGTTCTTATCAAACGCTAATGGCACATTTAACATTTCGTAATATCTTGTCCACGACTTAGCTGTTCCCTGAAATAGCATATTTATGTCTATCCCTTTATATTCAGCAGCCAGAGTAATACCATAATTTATATAAGGCAATTCTCTTGTGGCAATAGGAGTTTCGTCCCAACCATCAATAACACCGTCTCCATTCAGATCTTTATAGTAATAATCTCCCGGCAATGTAGCATGATTTCCTCCGCCTGCATTGACGTCATAATTAAGGATCTGGTCGTAAGAGGTAAATTGTCCGCCATAGGTTTGTCCCCACCAGATATTTTTGTAACGATTATTGTAATTACCTTTCCAATGTTCGTATGAGTTACCTGCACGTCCTTGCTCGAAATAGTCGTTTTTGGTACGAGTAAGCGACATGTTCGCAGAAACATTATAAACAAAATCACTAACTTTATTTCTGTGAGTCAAAACAACCTCATATCCCATTGTTTTATCACTATTCAGGTTCTCCTGAGGAAGTTTAGCTCCATAAGTTCCCGGTAGTGAAAGTAAACGGTCTGTAAACAGCCCTTCTCTTTTTCTGATAAAATAGTCATATTGGAAACCAAGTAAACCATCCCATAGGTCGATATCTACTCCAATATTAAATGTCTTAGAGGTGTACCATGTAAGGTATGTATTGGCTATACCACGGAATCCGATACCATTAATAAACTCACCTCCAAATACAGCACCTCCCGAAGGATAATCATATCCGGTAAGGAATTGATAATTTAATGCTCCGTCATCACCCATTTCACCATAGCTGGATCTGATCTTCAGATTATTAATAAAAGATAGTGGCTCAAACTCCTTCACAAACTTTTCTTCCGAAATTCTCCAACCGGCAGATGCAGATGGGAACCATCCCCAACGACCATTTGAACTAAATTTGGATGAACCGTCACGTCTGAAGCTGAATTCGAGTAAATATTTTGACGCATAATCATAGTTAATACGACCTACAAAACTTTTTCGCTGCTGATCATAAAGTCCTCCTGCATCCATACCTGCAATCTGACCGTCTGCATCACCCGCAAACAGGTGTAAAACCTCTAAGGAAAGATTACGTTGTGCATTGAAGTTGTCTCCTTCATTACCACTTTCTTCATAAAGGAACAACGCCTTCACATTGTGTTTTTCGAAGAATGTACGGTCATAATTCAAAGACAACTGCATCAAATTTGAAATATTTTTACCAAATCCGCGTGCAACTTTAGACGGTGTATTTTTCACATACTCATTATATGTATCATTTCCTGTATCATACTTGTAAAGTGAGTATGTTCTCACATAATTCTTCCAGTCATTATCTTTATAGTCGTAGCTATACATTGCTTTTGCCGAAAGACCTTTCACTCCGGGTACATCAAAGATCAATGCCAAAGATGACTGAAAAGAACGTCCTTTATTATTAAAGTATCCCGACTTGTTAGGGTCCATCAATAACAACGGGTTTTCGTCCGTTTCGGCTGTAGGATACAATGGATTGTTATTGGCATACATCGATTCTGTCGATTTTGCCAACCATGTATTCTTAATCAGGTTCCAAGAACCGCCATTGATATCGTTGCGTTCGTCCATCATACCCGCTACCCTGAATTCACTTCTCAAAAAGCTTGTAATCTTAGCATCAACATTGGCTCTTACATTCCACTTATCATAATTCGGATATTTAGTCTTGGTTATACCATCCTGTTTCATATATCCAAGATTAAAGAAGTATGATATATTTTTAGAAGATCCCGCCATATTCAACGAGTGTTGAGACTGAGGAGTTATATCTCTCATAACAGCACCTCTCCAATCGGATGAAACACGAGTACCATTATTGAAAGCTTCAAATTCGCTCTCTCCATACGGAAGTGGTACAGGGTTAACATAGTTATTGTTGAAATTTCTTCTTGATGCCTCGTTCTTCAATGTCATATATTGAATTGCATCAGTACTGTTAGGAAAACCAATAGGTTGCTGGAATCCGAAGTTAGCCGAATATGTTATATCAAACTTACTGCCTTCCGAGTTTCCTTTTCTTGTAGTGATAAGGATTACACCGTTAGCTGCACGTACACCATAAATAGCGGCAGACGCATCTTTAAGCACCGATATACTCTCTATTTCGTTCGGGTCCATTCGAGCAAAGTCGTCACGCGGCACACCATCTATTACTACCAAGGGGTTTCCTAATCCTCGGATATCGAACCGGTTATTAAAGCTACCGGGCTCGGAACTTCTCTGAACAACCCTCACCCCGGGAATCTTTCCGGTCATCATGTTCACTAAGCTCTCATTTTTTGTTGTACTTATTTCTTTATTATTTATTGCAGAAACAGCACCTGTGAGGGTAGTCTTTTTTTGAGTTCCGTAACCCACCACTACAACCTCATCTAAAACTTGACGATTTTCTTCTAGTATTATAGACAGATTATTCTGATTATTTACAGGTACTTCTTTCTTACTGAATCCTATATATGATACAATTAGTACATCATTTCGGGAAGTTTCGATACTAAACTTACCGTCAACATCAGTCATTGTTGCTTTTGTAGTACCTTTGATGGTAACGGATGCTCCTATGATCGGATCATTTGATGAATCATATACAGTACCCTTTGTTATCTGGGTTTGTGAATATGCCAAAAGCGACATAAAAATAAATAAGAGAAGAAATAGAAACCGTGTATGCAAGTTCCTGAATCTTTCTTTCGGAATTGATTTTTCTTGATATTTTTTCATAATCTATTTATTGTTTTTCAAAAAAACGGTTAAACAATTTTCATTACAATTTTAAGGCTCAGTCAGGAGGTGTTTAATAAGAACATACTAAAAGGAGATTTTTAAGGTTATAAAAATATGATTAGTCGTTAACGTTCGTCAAAGTAAAAGAGGAGTACTTAAAAAAGCAGAAGAATAAATGTTAGTTCTGTATTAAATATTTATTAAAATGCATTTAATTAGAATTAAGTATCCTTTTATGACTGTATCTTTCTCATTAGTAAGCAATACCAAAACCGACCAATTTTCTCAAATCAGTCTATTTTATTATTAAGTATAGTCTCTTGCTATCATATACGAGAGGAACATCTGAGCATTTTAATTCAATAAAGGCATTTATCTCTTCTAACTTCTTATTTATAGAGACAAAAATAATCAAATGCTTCATAGAATAACTTCTTTTGAGAAATTAAAGAATGTAAAGCAGATACTATGAATTCTTTCCTGATAACAAAAAATATAATATCTTAGAACCTAATTAACGACATATTGATGAATATAGACAAGATATCGGAAGAAAGGCTTTTTCAGAACAATACAAAAGAAGAAATAATTCGCTGGTGCCGCCAATTGCAGTTTTTCCATTACATGCGTTCGCGTGGAGGACACAACTGTGAGGGTGATTCGTTCTGTGTTTACTTCCAATATGACAACAGAGAAGACTTAATTGCTAAACTTTCGCAGATAGGAGTAGCCTTAAATGCCTTGCCGGAAGGAGCAATTGCTTTCGATCCGTTAGAATCGTATTCTATCCATGATCTGGACAAACTTAGAATAGTAATACCACACTTCTGTGATTTGGAACAGCCTCAATACGTAGAGATATACGGATACAAGGCGCATGTGTGGGTAATGAACAACGGTTTCGAAATTTCGGTATCAGGTAATAAAGACGAACAAACATATAAAGTCTCAGAAGAAGACTTCGAAGTATGCCTTGCTCTGGAAAAAGAATTTGACAAACTGGGATGGGGATCAATCTTAGACGAAGAGATCAAAAATCAAACTCATTGCATATCCAAAGAGAAGTATCCTGAATTATTCGAATAAACATCTAATATTTTACGTACACCATATTCTACGGAGGAGTGCGATATAAATGTTTTAAAACATTTTTCAGCCATCAAAAACTTTATAACAATCTATTATATTGCTATTTATCCTATACAGTATAAAATATGTGTGCGCACACATATTGATTAGTTATCATTAATAGTTATATTTGCAATAATTTGTGTGTGCGCACACAATTAATAAATGAAGTTAACTGGCAAACCTGATTCAAGAAAATAAAACCATAAAGCTCATGAAACACTTTCTAGATGACAATTTTGTATTGCAAAATGAAACAGCTCAGCAGTTATATCACGAGCATGCTAAATCCTTGCCTATTATAGACTACCATTGTCACCTCGATCCTAAAATGATTGCAGAAGATTATCAATTCGACAATCTGGGAGAGATCTGGTTGAGTGGAGATCACTACAAATGGCGTGCAATGCGTACAAATGGCATTAGCGAAAGATTTTGTACAGGAAAAGACACCAGCGATTGGGAAAAGTTTGAGAAATGGGCAGAAACCGTACCCTACACCATGCGTAACCCACTATATCACTGGACGCATTTGGAATTAAAAACCGCATTTGGGGTTACCAAGTTATTAAAACCTGAGACAGCAAAAGAGATATATGATGAGTGCACGGCAAAACTTCGCACACCCGAATTCTCAGCTCGGGGATTGATGAAGCATTACAACGTTGAGGCTGTATGCACCACAGATGATCCTGTAGATTCATTAGAATATCATGTAGCCTTAAAAAATGAAGGCTTCCCTATAAAAGTACTCCCCACATGGCGTCCCGATAAAGTAATGGCAGTAGAAGTGCCTCATGTATTTCGTACCTATGTAGAGAAGCTATCTCAAGTTTCGGGGATATCTATCAGTAACTTTACTGACTTAATTACAGCTCTTCGCAAACGCCACGACTTCTTTGCCGGTGTAGGCTGCAAACTCTCCGATCACGGTATGGAAGAGTTTTATGCCGAAGACTATACTCAGAGGGAAATAGAGGCTATTTTCAACAAAGTATATGGAGGCAAAGAGCTGTCACGGGAAGAGATCATCAAATTCAAATCTGCCATACTCGTAGAAGGCGCAATCATGGATTGGGAAAAAGGCTGGACTCAGCAGTTTCATTACGGTGTCATCCGAAACAATAATACGCGCCTGTTTAAGCAAGCAGGAGCAGATACAGGATTCGACTCCATGGGCGATTTCACAGTAGCTAAAGCATTGTCAAAGTTTCTTGACAGACTGGACGTTGACAACAAATTGACTAAAACAATCATATATAACCTAAACCCGCGCGATAATGATATGATTGCAACCATGATTGGCAACTTTCAGGATGGTTCTGTTGCAGGAAAAATACAGTTCGGATCTGGCTGGTGGTTCCTCGACCAAAAAGCGGGGATGGAAGCTCAAATAAACTCACTATCAAATCTTGGACTACTGAGCCGCTTTGTAGGCATGTTAACAGACTCCCGAAGCTTTTTGTCGTACCCTCGCCACGAGTATTTTCGTCGTATACTATGCAACCTCATCGGAACAGATATTGAACAAGGGTTACTCCCCTATTCTGAATTGCCGTTTCTGGGCAAATTGGTTGAGGATGTATCATATTACAATGCCAAAAATTTCTTTAAATTCTAAAGGTCAATCTTAAAATATAAAATCGGACTGATGGCGATATGGGCACTTTCACTACTGACAAGTTATATTAAACCTTAAACAGATATTGTAAACTCAAAAAACAATAGAAATGAAGAAATTATATCTCATAATACTATCTACGATATTCTTATTAGGCTGTTCCGAGAAGGATGTTATAATTACGATCGAAAACCCGACGGATTTTGATCGGATGACAGAATTGGTAGAAATACCCATTGATAGCATCAAGAATAGGATTGTGGTATCAGATAGTCTGGTTTATATCATTAAAACGACCGAAGGTGAAATTATACCTTCGCAAGTGACATACGACCGTAAGATTATTTTTCAACCACAACTAAAAGCAAACGAGTCAAAGTCATTTATGATAGAAACGGGGGAGGTTCAGCACTTTACACCAAAAACCTTCGGACGGCTTCTTTCGGGACATAAAGATGGCTTCGTTTGGGAAAATGACCGTGTGGCGTTCCGTATGTATGGTCCTGTCGGTATTGAAACAGATAGTCCCGGAAATGGTATAAATATCTGGTACAAACGCACCAATAACCTTATCATAGACAAATGGTATAAAGAAGATACCTCTGGAACAATATCTTATCAAGAAGATCCGAGCGAGGGACTCAATGATTACAAGACAGGATATAGCCTTGGAGCAGGTGCTATGTCTCCGTACGTAGATAGCAAACTTTGGCTGAACGAAAACTTCGTATCAGAAGAACTGCTTGATAATGGGCCTTTGCGCACAACATTCAAATTGACTTATAATAACTTGAATATAAACGGACAATCAGTCGCCGAAAGCAGAACAATATCTTTAGATGCAGGCTCTCAATTATCAAAAGTTATTCAGGCATACACCATAAAAGAAACAATGCCTGTAGCTGCCGGCTTTGTTAAACGAGAAAAAGGAGATTCAATTATCAGCTCTTTAGACAAGAAGTATATTATTTACGCCGAACCAACAACACCCAAAACGTCAGGCGTATATCTAGGACTTGTTTTTCTTCAAGGTATGACAGAAAGCAAGATAGACACGTATGAGATAATTAATCCTGTAACAAACAAAAAAGAAAGACAAACCCATGTTCTGGGAGTTACAGCCCAACAACCCAACATTCCGGTAACATATTATACAGGTTACGGTTGGTCTGAATTTGGATTCCCTATGTTGAGTGACTTTGAGCGATATATCCAAACCTTTTCGGAAGGGTTAAAACATCCATTGATA
Organism: Dysgonomonas sp.; assembly: GCF_035323175.1. Classification (NCBI taxonomy): domain Bacteria; kingdom Pseudomonadati; phylum Bacteroidota; class Bacteroidia; order Bacteroidales; family Dysgonomonadaceae; genus Dysgonomonas; species Dysgonomonas sp. The sequence goes on from NZ_DAOKYH010000003.1 coordinate 236,739, forward strand.
ATTAAATATAACTAAACGCTAGAATATTATTAGAATCATAACAATGAAGAAAGTTGTAACATTCGGGGAAATCATGCTACGCCTTAGTGCTCCCGGATATCAAAGATTTATACAGTCAACAAGCTTGAACGCTACATTTGGAGGGGGGGAGGCCAACGTAGCCGTATCACTATCTAACTATGGTATTCCTACCGACTATGTAACCCGCCTACCTGAGAATGATATTGCAGAATGGTGCATCTCTGATCTGAGAAAGTACAATGTAGGTGTTCAGAATATTATACGAGGAGGTGACCGTGTCGGCATTTATTATCTGGAGACAGGCGCAGTTGCCCGTGCTTCGAAAGTTATTTACGACAGGGCTAATTCTGCTATGGCAGACATAAAACCGGGAATGATAGACTGGGAAGAAGTATTTAAAGATGCCCAATGGTTTCACTGGACAGGCATCACACCGGCTCTATCGCAAGGAGCGGCAGATGCATGCTTGGAAGCGATCAAAATAGCAAACAAAAAAGGTATTACAGTTTCTACAGACCTCAACTACAGAAAAAATCTCTGGAAATATGGCAAGTCAGCCTCTGATATTATGCCGGCTTTGGTTGAAGGTTGTGATATCATTTTAGGCAATGAGGAAGATGCTGAAAAGGTTTTCGGTATCAAGCCCGAAGGTTTTGACGTAGCACATACCGCAGGAGATGTGGATGCTGCAGAATTTGAGTCGGTATGCACTCAGTTGAAGAAACGCTTTCCACGTGCTAAGAAAGTGATTATCACATTGCGTGGATCCATTAATGCAAACCATAATACATGGGGAGGTTGCTTATATTCCGATAAGCTTTATCAATCGAAAAGATACGACATCACACACATCGTTGATCGTGTGGGCGGAGGAGACTCTTTTATGGGTGGGCTTATCTACGGACTTATCACCTACCCTTCTGACGATCAAAAGGCACTCGATTTTGCGGTTGCAGCATCATGTCTGAAACATACGATATATGCGGATTACAACCTTGTAACAGTAGCCGAAGTAGAGAACCTGATGAAAGGGGATGGCTCGGGTCGTGTTTCAAGATAAAGATTGAAAAAATAAAAAATAGTAAACAACTAAAATATGAACAGCAAGCGGGTATGATAACTCGATCCATTGTTTTTATTGATATATATGTAAAACATACCTGCTTGCTCGTTCATGCTCTTTGATACAATACCTTTTAATTCTAAAATAAAACGACTATAGATGGCACGATTTTCAAGAATAAAAACCTGTCAGGTAATGGCAGAGACAGGAATGGTTCCTGTTTTTTATCATAGGGACCTCGAAACCTCCAAACAGGTACTCAAAGCTTGTTATGAAGGAGGTGTAAGAGTATTCGAGTTCACCAATCGAGGTGATTTTGCGCATGAAATATTCGGAGAGCTTAATAAGTGGGCAGCTAAAGAATGCCCCGAAATGATATTGGGTATCGGATCGGTTGTCGATACCGGTACAGCATCTTTGTTTTTACAGCTTGGAGCCAACTTTGTGGTAGGCCCATTATTAAATCCCGACATATTCAAAGTGTGCAACCGCAGGCAAGTAGCGTATATTCCCGGTTGCGGATCGGTATCTGAAGTCGGTTATGCTCAAGAGTTGGGAGCAGAAGTAGTAAAAATATTTCCGGCAGGTGATGTGGGAGGTCCTTCTTTTGTGAAGAACCTAAAAGCTCCGATGCCATGGTCGAATATTATGGTGACAGGCGGAGTAGAACCCACAGAAGAAAATCTGACGAAATGGTTTAAAGCCGGTGTTACTTGTGTCGGTATGGGCTCAAACCTATTCCCGAAAGAGATTATCGCAGCAAAAGATTGGGGTAGAATAACGCAAATGTGTAAGATGGCTCTTGAGATAATAGCTAAAGCAAAAACAATATAAAAACACCTTATGAATACCGGAAAAACAAAAATGACAAATTACAGGTGGACCATCTGCCTGATGCTTTTCTTTGCTACTACGATCAACTATCTCGACAGACAAGTACTATCCCTTACTTGGGACGAATTTATAAAACCTGAATTTCATTGGGATGAAAACCACTATGGAACAATCACTTCCATGTTTTCTTTTATATATGCAGTCTGTATGCTGTTTGCAGGTCGCTTTATCGACTGGATGGGCAGCAAAAAAGGATTCCTTTGGGCTATCGGAGTATGGTCGGTAGGAGCATGCCTTCATGCTGTCTGCGGACTGGTTACCGAAGCACATGTCGGTCTGCATAGTGCAGCAGAATTGGCTGCGGCAACAGGTGATGTTGCTGTAGTAATCGCCACATTCAGCATGTATTGTTTCTTACTTGCCCGCTGCATTCTGGCCTTGGGCGAGGCAGGTAACTTCCCGGCTGCAATCAAGGTTACGGCCGAATACTTCCCGAAGAAAGACCGGGCTTATGCAACCAGCATCTTTAATGCCGGAGCATCTATTGGCGCATTAGTCGCACCACTGAGTATCCCTTTGCTGGCAAAGTGTTGGGGATGGGAAATGGCTTTTATCGTAATCGGAGCATTAGGCTTTATTTGGATGGGGTTTTGGATATTTATATATGACGCACCGGCAAAGAGCAAGCATGTAAATGAAGCTGAGCTGACATATATAGAACAAGACCGAAATGAAGAAGGCATTATAGATACCGGAAAAGCGGAGGATGAGAAGAAGATACCTTTCTGGAAATGCTTCTCTTACAAGCAGACATGGGCTTTTGCAGCAGGCAAATTCATGACCGACGGGGTCTGGTGGTTCTTCCTCTTCTGGACACCTTCATATCTGAATACACAGTTTGGCATAAAGACCTCCGAAGGATTGGGTATTGCATTGATATTTACACTATATGCAATCACCATGCTTTCTGTTTTGGGAGGAAAATTACCAACCATCATTATGAACAGGACAGGAATGAATCCATACGCCGCACGCATGAGAGCGATGCTTATCTTTGCTTTCTTCCCGCTGGTTGTATTATTTGCACAACCGCTGGGTACTATTTCGCCGTGGCTACCTGTCATAACCATTGGTATAGGCTGTGCAGCACATCAATCGTGGTCGGCTAATATTTTCTCTACCATAGGAGATATGTTCCCGAAAGGAGCTATTGCATCCATCACAGGGATAGGCGGTATGGCCGGAGGAATAAGTTCTATGATCTTACAAAAGTCTGCCGGAAAGCTATTTGTTTACTCAGACGAAGTACAGCTTACATTTATGGGATTTGAAGGAAAGCCGGCAGGATACTTTATTATATTCTGTATATGTGCTTTTGCCTATCTTATAGGTTGGGTTATAATGAAGAGCTTAGTTCCTCATTACAAACCAATCACTGATTTATAAGGTTTTAATTTTTACACACTAGGTCGATTAATAAAATGAGGCTATTCTAAAAAGAGGAAGAGGCTGTCCCCCAGAAAAAAGGACAGCCTCTTTAGTTTTGTTGTCTCACTAGGATTCGAACCTAGACAGGCAGATCCAGAATCTGCAGTGCTACCATTACACCATGAGACAATATTACTTTTGCGAGTACAAAAGTAATAATTATTTTATTTTGCGATCAACAGGAAGTAATTTTTCTTCCCTTTTTGTGCTATTATATATTTTCCGGCTATAAGAGATGAAACATCAATAGCATCGTCAAAGTTTTCCAGCTTCTCTTTATTGATCATTACACCTCCCGCTTGTACAGTCTTGCGCATTTCTCCCTTCGAAGGAAAAACAGCAGCTTTCTCTGTCAACAGATCAACAGCCTTGATTCCTCCTGCAAGCTCATCTTTCGAAATATCAAATGTGGGAACACCTTCAAACACCTGAAGGAAAGTTTCCTCGTCCAGCTTCTTCAAAGCATCAGCAGTAGCATTCCCAAATAGTATGTTTGAAGCTTCCACTGCTTGATTGTAATCCTCCTCAGAGTGAACCATTATAGTTATTTCTTTAGCAAGACGCTTTTGCAATGCTCTGAGATGAGGGGCTGCTTTTTGCTCAACAACCAAACCTTCTATCTCTTCTTTATCGAGTGCTGTAAATATCTTGATATATTTCTCTGCGTCTTCATCGCTTACATTCAACCAAAACTGGTAAAATTTATAAGGAGATGTATATCTTCTGTCGAGCCATACATTGCCCGATTCTGTCTTACCGAATTTAGTACCATCGGCTTTAGTTATCAGAGGACAAACAAGGGCAAAAGCCTCTCCTCCCGCTTTACGGCGAATAAGCTCTGTTCCTGTGGTGATATTTCCCCACTGATCGGAACCTCCCATCTGAATACGACAACCCAGTGTCTGATATAAGTGAAGAAAGTCGTAACCTTGCATCAACTGGTATGAGAACTCAGTAAAAGACATTCCTTCCGAAGACTCTCCGTTAAGACGTTTCTTAACAGAATCTTTAGACATCATATAGTTCACTGTGATATGCTTTCCTATGTCGCGGATAAAGTTCAGGAAAGAGAAATCTTTCATCCAGTCATAGTTATTTACCAATAAGGCTGCATTGGGTTTGTCAGACTCGAAATCGAGAAACTTAGCAAGTTGCTTTTTCAACGATTCCTGATTATGGCGGAGAGTTGCTTCGTCCAATAGGTTACGTTCGGCTGACTTCATAGAAGGGTCACCGATCATACCTGTAGCTCCTCCGATGAGAGCTATCGGGCGATGTCCTGCACGTTGAAAATGCTTCAAAATCATTACGCCCACCAAGTGTCCGATGTGCAATGAGTCGGCTGTAGGGTCGATACCCACATAGCCCGAAGTTAATTCTTTTTGCAGTTGCTCTTCCGTACCCGGCATGATTTCATGGATCATACCTCTCCATCTTAATTCTTCAACAAAATTCATCGAATCAGTTTTATTTATGTACTATGTAACTAAATTTTAGTTAGTGTGCAAAAATACGACCTTATTCCGAATAGAAAAAAAGTTATTACAAATAATTTAGTATCCATACTTTACTTCTCTTTATTTAATAATTACATTTCTAAGATCAGTGAGGAATAAAAGGTGACAATTCCCTAAAACAACATTACTCTATATAACAGTACCTTAACCCTAAAAAGGTGACAAAAGTGACACTTTTTACCTCATTTATTTCTGTCACCTTTTTATTGAACCTCTGTTCTTATATAGATAATTTTTTAGGGTACTTGATAATAATGAACTCCAACAAAAAAGAAGGCTCACAAATAATTTGTGAACCCCCTTCCATGAAATAGTTGCCTAAAACCTATTTACTTCCTTTTAGTTTTTCTTCCAGCATTTTGATATAATAGCCTCCGACTACCGAACGGGCTTTAAATCCTCTGTAGTTTGGCTTATCTGTAAATACCCAGTCGGACATCGGTATTCTGTCTACTGTTTCGTTCATAAACAAATGCAAAGGATCTATAAACTTCTCGAATGTCGCTTTATCATCAGCAAGCGTAGCAGTCCATATTATCCAGTCTGTCTTGGTATATGTTTCACGATTGTCGAGAGGCAGTCCGTATTTGTTTTGTTTGCCTAAATAGTAAGCGATTTCTTTCTGAGCCACTTCGTCAGGGAATATATTCATCTTTAGAAGCTTATTCCATACCAGATTATACTTCTGGCTCCATGTTCCCGGCTTGTCGAATGTAAGGCGATAATGATCTCCATCATCAGCCATCTTCATCCATTCCTGTGCCATTTCCTTAGCCTTAGCGGTATACTTTTCGGCAACATCTTTTTTCCCGAGCATATCCGCAAGCTTGCCATACGAAGCAACACCCATAATGGCCTTAACAGACAAATTCACATTGTGAGCAAAGTGACCGGCAAAGTCGTCTGTACACAACTGGTTCTCAGGATCGAGACCGTATTCCACAAGGTAATCTGTCCATGTAGTCAGTACATCCCAATGTTTCTCCGCATACTTGGCGTTGCCTTCCATAGCAGCGATAGCAGCTGTAAGAGCGAGCATATTACCTCCTTCTTCTATCGGCATGTCCCCCCCGTAAGTTTGTCCGTTAGCCAATGGATAAGTACCAACATCATGAGCAGGGAAAGGTTTTGTCCATTTACCGCTTTCGCTATAATAGAATATATGGTTCAATAGACCTTTAGCCAGTTCAGGATTGTAATACAAGAACAACGGTGCTGACGGATATGTTACATCCACTGTACCAATAGAGCCATTACTATTGTTTTCTTTCGACAAGAATAGTAAATCACCATTCGGGGCTTTCACCAATTTATGAGCTGTAATAGCTTGACGATATGCCAAAGCACAAAGTTCTGCATATTTCTTTCCTCCCGCCAGAGATGCTTTATCCATTAGCTCTTTATCAAACGCATAGCATTTTTCTATCAGTTTGTTGTATTCTTTATTTGCCGCATGAAATTGTCCTGCAATAGTCTGGTTGCCGTCCTGGTTCCAATAAGGGCGAAGGTTATCTCCAAAATATTGTATCGAATAGATATCATCATAACCAATCATTACTTTTCCTGAAAAGCTTTCGACAGAGCCGAGATTATGAGTCAAAGACATTTTCGACTTTTCATTTTCTCCTGTGGTTGCTTGCCCGTCCTGAACGTTGTTGACGAAATTAGTTCTCAAAGTATTACTCTCTCCAATATTAACCGATACATTATTTTTTTCGGCGACCAAATAGAAATACCCCCAGTCGATGCGCAGATCGTCGCCTTTTTTAGCGAGTATATTCTGTTCCTTGCTTCCCGATTTAAGGAATAACAAACCATTGTCTTCAAAGCTCTGGCTTACCGACTCCTGATAAGGTTGGTCAAGAGCCCAGCGTGGAGAAGCTTCGAAGTATATTTGTACATCATGAGCCTTTCCATCATTAGCCACAACCTGATAGGTAATATAATTTACAGGACGAGTCAGTAGGTTCAAATCATCCATAAACAGAGGAGCAGAGAAAGTCAATTTCAGATCAACCTCACCACAAGCAAATGTGTAATGCGTCTGCGTGGCTTGCACATCTACAGATTTTTGCACGGCAGTTTTTTCGAGAGCTGTATGCATCTCTTTCTGTACCAGCAAACCAAAATCCAACAGTCCGTTACCCACAGGGTTCTTACACTGAGCAGCTATCAAGTTATCCCCTTTCTTTAGTGCATTCACAACATCTGCCGACAATTTAATCATTGCATTTTTGTTGCATGTCGAACCTGTATTATGTACTTCAATACCATTGATGTAAAAAACGGCATCATCATCGTTCGAAAACTCTAAATAGATTTGCTTTCCTTGTACATCCTCATCTAAAACGATGTGTCTTCTGACCCAAATATTTTCTGTTGTCCAATCTGTTTTAGCTGTAGGCTCATTTATTTTTGTACCGAATGCACCTTTATCTTTTTTCCAAGACGAATCGTTGAAATTATTATCTTTCCAGTTTGCTGCCGGCTGCGTAGTCGTATAGCTTCCATACCATTCGCCTTGCTCCGATGTTGGTACAAGGGGATCCAACTCTACATCTTCAGTACCCATAAAACGATAGGCAACGCCATCCACCTTTATAGCTCCTATAAGCGGAAAGTCTTTTCCTGTCCAGTGCTTTACAGCTCCATCGTACAGATTATCTGTCATAGACCACGCACTGGTGTATGGGTCTATTGTGACCAAAGGGTACGCTGGTGCTCTTAATTCATTTTTAACCACTTCATAATCTTTCACACCACTGCTTTTACATGCGAGTAAGCCAAACAGCGGAAGAAGATATAACACAATGCTCTTCATGCGATTTTCTTTTTGTTTTGTATATAATTTACCATTTAATATTAACAGATACTCCCTCAGGATTATTCTCAAATTCTAATAAATAAGTCTTCGTCTGCTGATCCCATGCATTAGCCAAGAATTCTTCTTTGCCGTTTACCGATACACTCACAGGTTTTTGGGGTAGTAAAACACGAGATGCATTCGTAGTATTTATAGGACTTTTTGCAACAAACGAATAAGAACCCTTACCTACCTTTTCTTCATATACACGGCATGCAGCGGCAAGCACCTGCGGACGCTGCTTATTTGGCACCCTGTCTATATTCAGCAAGAACGCTTGTTCTCCCGGATTTACGGTCTTAGATTGGTATACAGGTAGCTTCGGATCAAATAAGTCAATGAAATTCCCTTTTATTATATAAGGCTCATTACTCACGCTTTCGTCGAGCACAGCAACCAGATCATACGCTCCTCTTTGGAGATAGAAATTGTTTTTAAAGATCAGCTTCCCTGCATTTGCTTTTTGTTCGTACATTCTTTTCACTACATCGAGCAATTGCTTATCGTTATCGGCTTTTAGAACAAAGTCTTTCGGATCGGTTCTGATAATATAAACAGTTCCTTTTCCATAACTATACTCACCTTCTTTAGGCGACACGGCAATATTCATTTGCTCGAACAGATGGTTAGACGGAGCAGTGTATTTATTGCCTCCTGTATTCCACCATTCCTGTACAGTCTGAAACGGATCGCTATCGAGCCCGCTATAAACCAACACGCCTCCGGCCTTCACCCACTGAGCTATATATGTATGAGCTTCGGGAGACAAAGGCTTCATATTCGAATAAGACATAAGCAATACCTTCGTATCGGCTAATGCTTCTTTATAGCCTAAGTTTTCTATATGGGCTGTTTTTACAGGTACTCCACGTTTAAGGAAAGGCAACGCTTGCCCGTAGAAATTTGCCAACTGAGGGTCTTCATACCCTGCGTGTGTAGGAAATCGCTGGAACATCAGTGAGTTTGCCATCAGCACGCTTATACCCCGCGAGCCTGTCACCTTATTATCTGACAAAGGCATACTGTTCAGCGAGTTTACCATTATTTGCATTTGTGTAGAATAATGTCTTGGTATTCTTTCCTTTTTGTCACTATTCGCACTTGTTCTGTAAAGTCCTTCATAAATACGTTCGGGCCAAGGCATTATTTCATAATCTGCGATATTGGGGTATAGCAATTGAGCCGTAAAGGTTGCCTGATAGTTCTTTTTGTAGTCTGCCCAGTCTCTCGGCCAGTCTTCGATCGGATCGGTGAGGAAGAACATCTTTCTACCTGTGGGAGCAGTCATCGACTCCATCGAGCCATATTCGAGAAACGCTGTTTCGAAGACTCTCTCTTTTACTTTTCCATCAAAGTAGTTTGGTTCTCTTGACGTACCCGTCCATACTTGGGCTATATATCCGTCTACACAATCAAGAGACGCCAAACTTGCTTCAGGGCTAACTATCATCCATTGCGAATAATTAACCAGTGAGTGTGTGGGCACATAACACTTCACATCTATTCCCCGACTCTTACCATATTCTTTAGCGTATGTAAACACTTCTTTAAGTGCATTGTAATACAATTGATATTTTAGTTTATTGGCTAAGTATGTGTTTTCGGGAGACTCGTGTTGTGGTCTCCAGTCAAAACCATAATAGCTTTTCCATTCTCGTTTGAAGGCTTCACTATAGCCTGCACGAGCCCAGAATTCGGGTTCTTCCATAAATATGGCATCGATGCCTGCATCGATCACCCGCTTTACATGTCTTTCTTTTATATATTTCAGGTAGTTCTGTGTAGGAACGATATAAGGAACCATATGTCCATGCCATATCGTGTCTCCATTTTGCTGCACCTGACCTTCGTCCAGATGCATTTTGCCATCCCATTGTCCTGTAAAGTAGTCTTGGTATTCGCCCCAAGCTATGCCTGTCATGAAGTGAGCAATATAACCTCTGTCGCGCCACGATTGCACACGTTCTTCAAACGGTATTCTTTTCGATTTATCAGAAGGGTTTCCACCTACTCCATATACCATCACCGCATCGGCTCGGGTATCTATTGTTGGTCTCCACTCTCGTGAAGTCTGGAATGTGGTTTTAACATTGTCTTTGGTTTGAGCCCCCAGCTGAAGGCCAAGCCCCAAAAGGCATAAGATTAATACATTCTTTTTCATAATAAGGTAATAGCCAAGTTAATTTAATTTGTTTAAGATCAGTATCGAGTTACATAGAAGATAACTTTTTGCATAGAGAGCAAAGGCTTATCAAAGGGCATTTTCTTTATATATTACAAACCTCGTTGCTATACATCTGCAAATGTAACCTGATTTAGGATAATAAATAAAAAATTTAAGGTTTAAAGCCTAACCGGCAGGTCAATTACTTTAAACCTTAAATCTAATTTACTTTCTCTACATTATGGAATCATCACCTCCATTGGCTCATTATAATTCCATCTGCGTGTTCCACTTCCTTTCGGTGTATCGTAATTGATACGTGCAGCAGCACGAATAAATACAGTTCTTCCGGAAGGAATAGGCTTTTTGGGATTAGATTCGATCGTAATCGTTTGACCAAACAAAGAGTTAAAAGCTGAACCTGTATATTCTATCTGGTTCGACCATCTCTCGTCACGGGCACGGTATCCTACTGTTGACGAATAGCTGACGAACAACTGAATATCAGTCATATTCAAAAAGCTATTATTATAACTTCCCATCGGTTCTATTTTTGCACGGAAGTCTTCTTCAGACACAGCGCGCGTAACCTTAACCTTGGCTTTAATTATACCATTTGTAACAGTAGGCTCTTCTACCCATTCTACTTTGAGAAAAGGTTGAACTTCAAACTTAACCTTAGTTTTGCCCTTTATATCCATTGTTTTGGTATCGTCTGCCAAAAGAATGCCATCGGCTTCGCGGATGAGAGGAATAAAAGGTCCATCGATACGGATATTATAATTTCCTTTAAACAATTTTGTATTTCTAAACGATCCGTCAGGCATACAATAAAAATAAGGATTATGTAAAACATTATCGCCCCAACTAAGTTCTGTTAAACTCACACGGATACCTTCGCTACCTTGATCGGTAAGCACACGCTCGCCGGTAGCCACGTCTACTACTTCTCCTTCCAGTGTTTCGGCCGGCTCATCGTAATTGTCCATCTTGAACAAATCGCAGGAACTGAAAGATAGCAGTACGCATATTAAAGAATAAAATACTATTTTTTTCATATTCTGTGTTTTATTATTGCTCATTATCTATTTGGCTGTTGATCAATCACTAAGCTCTTAGCAACTTCTCCATTAGGGATTTCGAAATAATAATCGATCGGATTATACTCGAATGTTCTCAAACCTACCATTTGGAAATGGGCATCGAAGAAATATTTACCTGTTTGAGTAGAAAGGAACGGATACAATCCACGGAAACGATAACGAGAGTTATTGCTGTAAGCATCCTTATTCCGTGTTTCACCCCAAAAGCCATCACGTCCATCGTAATGTTGTACACGCCAGCGTCTCAAGTCCCATTTAGTCTTATGCTCAAATGCAAGTTCCTTACGTCTCTCTTTGCGCACAGTGTTGCGTCCTTCTACAGATGAAGTAAGGTTAGAAGTAAGCTTGGTTGCTCCTGCGCGTTCACGAATCTCGTTTACTGCATCTGTTGCTACTTTCAACAAGTCTGATCCGTCAGGAGACGGCTCTCCTGCCAATGACAATTCTACAGCAGCCTCTGCGGCATTGAGCAATACATCAGCATAACGCATCAGGATAAATGGTTGCTCCGATTTTCCTTCTGCTGCCACAAAAGCAGGGTCAGGATTTAGCCATTTACGTCCATAAAGCCCTGCCATTGCAGATTCTCCCTGATCGTAGAACGGACCATTTGCTCCGGAAGCTGTTATTGTTTGCCCATTGAATTCTACCTTTTCAGGATTTTCTGATTTTGGACTCAGATACAATGTCTTAGGTTTCTGTGTATAAACATCCAAATGCTGGTAATACGTTTCGGCATTAGCATACGAATAATCCTTGAACAAAGGCTTAACCGGTGTTGAGCCTGTGTATACTCCCGCACGAATTTCAATTTCTTTGCCCTTAAACATATCTCCCGGGAATATTACATAAGCACGTAATCTTGGCTCTGCATTTTTGAAGAAGTCCATTGGCTTGTCATACAATATATAATCACCGTTTGTATTCGATGTTCCTGTTGTTACCTTAACTGTTCCATCAGCGTAGCGAGCAAATCCGTCAAACAACTCAAGGAAGTCAAGAGTAGGACATGTTCCAGACGACAACGGCGCACGGAATATGAATGGTGCACTATAAGCATCATACCCGTGAGTTAGAGTTGGATACATATATTTTCTCACATAAATATTTTCTGGGCTTGAAAGGTCACTAAACATATCCACCATATTCTGGTATTGTGCTTCACGATCTGTAGCCGACCATTTTTTCTTATAGAGAGAATAGCCTCCGGTCTGCATTACTTCACGTGCGGCTTTATATGCTTCTTTGAAATATCTCTTGGATGCACTTTGCCATGTGTCTTCACCAAAGCCGATTACACGAACACCGGTCTTCTGACCAAAGCCGGTAAGGCGTCCTGTTACGGTTTCGTTGTATTTAGCAACACTCCCTGCATACAACATTGCTTCCGATTTGAAAGACAGAGCTACATATTTGTTAGCGTAACCGGACTTTGGACTAGTCGGGCTCAACAATGAAGCTGCCTGATCGAAGTCTGCTAGAATCTGATCCCATGTTTCCTCTTCGCTGGCACGTGGTACTTCGAGTGCGTCCTTATCATTCGGATACTGAATCACCTTTGTTACCAGTGGAATTCCTCCAAAACGACGAGCCATAGCATAAAACACAAAGGCACGTACAAAGTATCCTTCTCCTAAATAATGATTGTATGTCTGTTCCTGAAATGAATCCTTATATTTAGGTAGTGTCTCGAGCAAATAATTTGCTTTGCGCAACAAAGAGAATGCATTTCCCCAATAGGCTGTGCGTTCGCCTGTGAAAGTCTTACAGATACCGTCACGATTAAGGGCTTCTCCTGTTCCTTCTATACCCATAGATCCCAGCCATGAATTGAATTCTACACCCCATTCGCCCATATATTTAAAATCCTCGAAAGGCATGTTACTGTACATTGTCGCCATGTAAATATCCATACCCGATTCATTGGTAAGAAGATCTTCGTCGGTTATCAGATTTTTTGGCGGAATATCTAGATCGTTGCAAGCAGTAAAGAATAACATGCTTAGCAAAGACAGTATTAATATTTTTTTCATATCTATCAAATTTATTATTTCGTTACTAATACAAGTTTTTAGAACGTAAGAGACATACCGACGGTGTACGTTTTATTGAGTGGATACAAACGTCCCAATTCATCATCCGGATGCTCAGGGTCAACAAATTTCACTCCTGTTATAGTAAATAGGTTGTAAGCATTGGCAAACATGCGCAATCTCATAGACGACAATGCTTTTATCTTAGGCAATGTATATCCCAATTCGATACTTTTAAGACGGAGGTAAGCTGTGCTTACACGGTTGAACTCAGAATCTGCATCAGGATAATGTCCTGTATAGCCATAATAACCGGATACCCATTGTGTTGCCGGATCGTAAGGATCTGCAAATGGATCTACCGGATGCCAACGATCAAGGAACTGAGTAAGTGTACCACCACCATTGCTACCCCATATAGCGTACAATGGCTCTTGGTATTTCATAGAACCAAGTGCTGATCCTTGCAACAATATATTCAGGTCGAAATTCTTGTATTCGAAATCAAAGTTGAAACTGTAATTCAACCACGGCGTTTGGTCATACGCATAAGGGTGTTTATCCAAATCGCTTATTTCACCATCACCATTCCAGTCTACATATTTATAGTCGCCCGGTAAAAGTCCACGATCTTTATAAATTGGATAAGACCAGATATCTTTCCAGTTCTGATAACGTCCGGCAGAAGTATAACCGAACTGTACTCCCTGATAACGATTAGTGAGGTTGTCGTTACGCCATCTGTCGTACGAGTTACCCCAAGGTCCTTTTTCGGAAGCGATCATGTGTTTTTGACGGGTAATTGTACTAATCGCTTTTACACGATATGAAAAATCATTTATCTTGTTACGGTGCGATAGTTCAAGGTCTATACCGAAATGACGGTCACTATCCAGGTTTTCATTTGGAGCCTCAGCACCTACTACGGTAGGCAAATCTCCTTTGCGACGGGCAAACATACCTTCGCGACGACGATCAAAATAATCGGCGGCAAAACCAAACAATCCGTTCCATCCTTCGAAGTCTACCCCAACATCGAGTGTACGAGACTCGTACCAAGAGATGCCAACATTAGGAAGCGGCTTGGTAGAAGCAGCAGAAATATATTTATCTCCGATAATGAATCCCGGAGCATACTGATTGTAATATCCCGAAGCAGAGTTAGAGTTTGTAGCAGGATAGTTATATCCATTTGCCCACTCATAATTCCAATTACTAGACAAGTCATCTCCTAACACCCCGTAGCTAGCACGCAGTTTCAACTGATTTATAAATGACAAGGCAGAAACTGACTTGAAGAAAGGCTCTTCAGAGATACGCCATCCCGCCGATACAGAAGGGAAGAATCCCCATTGGTGTCCTTTTGCAAATTTAGAAGATCCATCGTAACGAAATTGAGCTTCGAGAATATAGCGGCTGCCATAAGCATAATTTATCCTACCGATCATTGCAGCATTAGCTTCTTCATAAAGGTCATTGTTGCCAATATTCATACCGCCCAACTGGTTTTCGTCAACACCCGCAAATAGATAATCTGTAGAAAATGCAAGCTCACGCTGTGCATAGAAATTATCACCGGTACGCTTTTGTGTTTCCATACCAACTACTCCACCAAAAGTGTGTTCACCGAAAGTACGGTTGTAGTTCAATAATAGCTGGCTCAATATCTGTTGCTTATTATATGATTCGCGGCGAAGACGGCTTGGCGAACTGGCATTGAACAATGCCTGATCATAAGAACCGGTAACCTCATTGTATGCATACTGATAGTATTCTTTACGATATGCCTTATTGTTATCCATACGGTAATTGAAGCTCACTAACGCTTTTGCCGATAATCCTTTCAATACGGGAGCTACAACACCTAAATCGTAATTAAGCGATGCCGAAGATTGAAAATATTTTTGTTGATATTTTCTATATCCCGATATATCGGAAGTCATTTGTGCTACGGCATTCTCCTGCATTTCCAACCCTTGATAATTTAGCATTGTGTTTTCAGGGTCAGCATACGCCGGATTCAAAACACCTTGTCTCCAATAAGTACGAATGATATTTACAGCATCTGTATATGGATTGTTGCGCTCATCGGCAACACCGCTTAAATTAATATCAAAAGTTAACCCATCAAGAATCTTAGTAGTAACGTTAGCACGAAGATTATATTTATTATAATTAAGGTCGCCCGACTTAAAGAACCCTTCCTGATAGAAGTAACCCATACCTACATAGAACTGAGTTTTGTCGTTACCGCCTGTGATGCTTAGGTCATGTTGCGTTTGCGGTGCATAATTAGAGAATAATAAGTCTGTCCAATTCGTTGTGCGGCGAGTACCGTTGCGAAAAGCTTCAAAATCCTCCTCCTTATAGATGATGCTTCCTCCATTGATATTGTTCATCGACCTTTCGTTGTACAATGTCATAGTTTGGTAAGGATCGGCAAGAACCGGCATACCCGATGGTTTTTGGAAAGTATATGTACCGTTATAAGAAACTGATGTTTTTCCGTCCTTCGATCCTTTTTTGGTAGTTACCAATACAACTCCATTTGCCGAACGAACCCCATATATAGCCGCCGAAGCATCTTTCAGAACAGAGATATCGTCAATATCATTTGCATTTAAACGTTGAAATTCTTCTGTAGTACTCGGAATACCATCGATAACTACCAATGGTGCACCTAGTCCGCGAATGTCAAAGTTGTTATTGAATGTACCCGGCTCAGCACTCTTTTGCCATACACGCACCCCGGCAATTTTACCGGTAAGCATATTCTGAGGGTTTTCGTTCTTGGTTTTCAACATCTCGTTCCCTTTGATGCCTGCCACAGCTCCGGTCAAAGTAACCTTTTTCTGTACGCCATAACCGACAACTACAACATCTTCGAGAGTGGTTTCGTCAACGGTCATTGCCACATTGATGAGGCTACGTCCGTTCACCTTCTCTTCTTTCGTTCCATATCCTAAGAACTTAAACACCAACGTAGCGTTTGCAGGGGCATCGATCGTATATTTACCATCTATATCTGTGATTGTACCAACAGTCGTATTCTTAATTGCTACACTCGCTCCGGTTACAGGCTCATTGTTTTCATCTGTAACTATACCCGATATGGTCTTGTTTTGAGCCCATAGCGAAGGCGCAAAGACAAGAAAGAGCATCATTAAAATGCAGGAACACAAAAATTGCATCCTTCTGGCATGATGTGTTTTTATCATAACAATATAAATTTAAGTTAGTTAATTTTTCTCCAATTCGTATCGTGCTAAGGTTGCGTATTCGGCAGCAAAAGCGAATGTAAACATCCCTTCGAGTCTGTTATTTACATTTTCGCGACTCCAACCAACCAGCAGATTTGCAGGAAGTAATCCTCTATAGAAGAAGTTATCGTATCCGTAATCCAAATTCTTCTGGAAGGTATCGATATATTGCGATGCGTTTTTGTAAGATGGGTATGCATCTACATATCCACGCATCAGTACGCCATTAAACCAGTTGTTGAAACCAATCAGATCGTAGGTATAGTATCCCGGAACATTAAGACCAAGTTTTGCAAAATATTTGAAACTTGCATCCGATAGTTTTTTTCCATCTTCCAGATATACATTTTCCCCTGTTGCACGATACAGATCGGCTGCGCCTGAAATCATCGAACCGCAATTGTACGAATAAGGAGTCCCTGTACGATCGCGCAGATTGGTGTGCTTGCGATATTTTACCCCATTTACGGTTTCGTATGCCACATCACAGTTAGGGTCGCAACCACCCATCATATCATGGTATACACCATCTTCACGCAAAAGGTTTGTTTTTTGCCAGTCATAAACTGCTTTAGCAAATTTCAGATAGTAGTCGCTCTTTTTCACAGTTGCTGATTTACGGCTATTATCTGTAGCAATATACTTATAGGTAATTTCATCATTCTTACCTTTATAGAGCTCTGACAGCCAAACTAACGGACTAACCACAGGACCGTTGCTACACGAGTGTTTTGTTACATAACCGGGACCCCAAGGGATACCACCATATTCTTTACCATTGCTGTCGAGAACACAGTCCCAACCATCGAGCACGTATTCTGTCAGATACTCGGCTTCTGTGAGATAAGTATTATTTCCGGTAAGCTTATATGCTTCCAGTAATTCACGTATCAGCCACTGCTGGTCGTCATATACGTTGTGTATACCCTCTACCAGTGCCGTTCCTTTGGCATTGCCTCTATCTACGCCGTATACAGACCAGTCTTTAGTCTGCGTATATGAAGTTAGACTAAATGTTCCTTTATAATACGCGGCATTGGTATACAGCTTGTTCAACAATTCGCTATAGCGGTTGAAATTCTTATCATAAAGTTCGGCTTTGCCTTTCTCCTTGTGAGCTTTCAACCCATCTAATATTGCGTTCACAGCCTCGATAGAGCTGGTGTACATCCATACGCTACCCTTTTCGTCAGAGCCGTCTCTATTCGCATTGGATTTAGTATAAGGATTATAAAATCTCGACATTGCCATTCCTTCGCCTTTGAAATGATAAAGCATTGCACTATCTACCATTTGCATAGCACGAAGGATGTTCTGCTCGGCAAGATTATCGGAAGTAATAGTTCCCGGTTTTTTGCCTCCTCCATTGTCTATTTCGGGATTATCGCTGCATGCAACGGTTATTACCAACAAAGAACAAAGAATAGTTGTTACTATTTTTTTCATTTTTTCTATTTTTCTTGTATCTCAGTGCACTCTCTGCATAAACAATACTTTTTATAGTACTGCCTTATGCAGAGGATTCACTAAGACCACAACATTTTTATTAATTTAGATTGATACTATAGAATACCAGCTTGCTTTCGTCACCGTTGCTTTCGCCCTTGTATACACCGAACACCAATACAACATTGTTGCCGTTGAACTGTGACAGATCGTATACAAATGAAGCATAAGCTTCAGGTTCACCGGCTCCACCCGCACCGTGTTTGAATTTCCAACAGCCATCTGCGGCAGCGGAAGCTTCTTGAGCGGTATTAGATTTTGGAGCGACATGCACAACTGTTCCGTCTTCTTTGATTGCAGTCAGCTTAAAGAATGTATAGTTACTTCCAAAGGTACGAGTCTTCAATGTCAGGTGATTATTACCTGCTCCTATCGCAAACTTAGAATAGAAGTATGCTTCGGGCTCTTTGGTATTAACAGCAGTACCTGAACCTCTGGTCTTAATCAAGTAACCTTCGGAAGGGAATACTTCAGGGTCTTTATGAAGAGGAACAAAAGCCCATTCAAACGCTATATGAGAATTTTCGCGCCATGAACGATAAGCAGCTTTATAGTTATCTCTACCACCACTTACTTTACTTATTCCACTAAATGATTTCTTTGGATGTACCATCGTAGAGCGTACCATTTCCTGAGTAAGCTTCCATCCATCTACGACATCTGTTCCCGGTAACCAATCCCAGTTTTCTACTTTTTTATCAGCAAAACGGATAGCACGAAGAACTAATTGTTTCCAATAATCACCTGTTTTTTGTCTATAGATACCAACAGCCACAATCACTTCTTTTCCAACATATGCACTCAAATCGAAATCATAGTCAGCATAATTACCAGAGCCATGAGTCTTTGTATCTCCTATTTTCACATTAGTAGGCTCTGCTGCCGAAAGATCGATAACCTGTACTCCAAAATAGGCTGGAGAAGCCTCATCAGCATCATGGGTACGTACTCTAAGAGAAAGAATTTTATTATCCTCTGTTATTTTTTTACTACCGTATACAAAAGAGTCAAAAACATCAAGATTAGCCGGATTGTTTCGTTCATCACCAGAATTACGGATTTGTAGTGTTGTTCCCTCATTCTGCTCATCCCAAGCTCCTCTTAAGTCAAGGGCACACATGTAATCGCCAGACCAATCCCAGTGAGGATATGCATCACCATTACGTCCGCCACGGTATTCATTGTAATACCACTTATCGGCAGTTGCCAAATCTTCAGCGGTTAAACCACGCAGTAATTCAACACCGCCCATTCTGAGGTCTACTGTTGCCACTCCATCAACGAAATCACTTTCGTTTACTGTTTTGGTTATTGTTACATAGTCCGTTTTGGTAAATGTTACTGTATAAGTTCCTTTTACCAAATCTTCGATAACAAATTTACCATCACTCCCCGATGTTGCAGAAACATCAGCACTTATGCTAACAACAACTCCGGCAAGAGGTGCACCACCATTTTTTGCATCGGTAAGCGTACCTACTATTTTAGAATCCGCATTTACCATTTTCACACTTGTAGATGCTACTTTGTTGGCATCGAATTTACCGGCAGTAATAGTTACACTAATTGTTTGAAATCCCTTCTTTGAGAATTTTACCGAATGGGAATCAATAGATACGTTCTGGGCAGTATATTTGCCGTCACTTCCTGTTGTCACCGTTTCCTCTACACCCGATATGGTAACAGTAACACCACTAATAGGAGCATCCATCTCATCTAATACAATCCCCGTAACAGTGCCGTAATCGACATGTTCCGATTCATCATCATTACATGAGGTTGCTATAGATACTATGCCGCCAAGCATAGCTACGAACAGAAATGTTCGCAAAATTTTCTTCATTAAAATCATGTTATAAAAGTTAAGAGTTAACATTAATTAGAAACATAAATGTACATAGGCTGATTTTTGGTTGGTTGATTAATAGATTTTGGTTATTAAATTATTTTTCTTTCATGATATGGCTCGACATACGTATTGCCCGCTATCATTTTTACCAAAGATTGGCGCTCGAAGGTTAATTATTGGGTTAAATTTGGGTTATTAAGTAAAAAAAAACATTAATCTTATGCTTTTTACCTTATTATGTGCACATTATAAGAAATCTTAAAAAACCAGTTAAAACGGTATTAAAAGGGAATCTCTTTCTATTAAAAAGATTTTAATATCTTTATATCTTGATAAGACACCTCTACCCCTTCTCCATTTATCACAAAACAGAGTATTACAATAGAGGTCACCCGGAAACAATCTTATTAACTTGAAAATTGTATTTTCTATCCCATGAAACTGTATCTATATATATTTTTCATACTTAGTTGTTTTTATTCACAAACAGCCTTATCTCAAGGTCTAAAATTTTGTGGAGGGGAACAATCTATAGATAAAAGAACCTCTTACGATGTTTTCAAAAATTCATCCGTTGCATTTTCCAACTATTTCAATATTGATTTTAAGATAGCTCTTTATCCTGCAAAAGAAATTGGATACATTCTTCGTATAAAAAATGAGAAATCCGATAAAATTTATAATTTATTTTATGACGGACAAGGCAGTAGTTTTGTATTCAAATTCAATGAAGAAGGGCGAAGCAGCTTGATCACAGCCGAACTAAATAAAGAAGAACAGCTTGATAAGCATTGGCTCAGAATGATAATATCATTTGATCTAAAGAGTGATTCGATAAGATTAACTGTAAATGACAGGGTATTTAGAGCTGTAGCCTCAGGGCTTCCGGAAAAATACTATCCGATTATTCTCTTTGGTAAAAGCGACCACATTATCGATACTCCTTCTTTTGCAATCAAAGAACTCTCGGTTGGGAATAATGAGAAATATATATTTCCATTAAGAGAGAATGAGGGAAGTATAGTACACGATTCGAAAGGGAAGGCATTGGGAGAAGTATTAAATCCACAATGGCTGATAAATGATGCTTATCACTGGAGCTTTAAGACTTCATTCAAATCCGAAACTGTAGCCGGAGCAAACTACAACGTAAGAAAGAAAGAAATATATTATTTCAACAGGGATGCGATATCTATATATAATGTAAGATCGGGCGAAACAAGAACAAAAGTCTTCGATGAAAAATGTCCGGTAAACCTTGCTTTGGGTACAAACTTCATAGACACGAAAAACAATAGACTATATGCATATGAGGTGTATCACAATATAACGGATGAACAGCCCATGATTGCCAGTCTGAATCTGGATACCTATCAATGGACAACAGAAAGCACAGAGCGACTCCCCAGACAACTACATCATCACGGGGCTTACTATGATCCTTCAACGGATAAATACACCATCTTTGGAGGATTCGGCAATATGTACTATAGTAAGAACTTTTATTGTTTCGACCTAAACGATAGAAAATGGTCAACACTCGATGGCTTTAGCGGAGATACAATACTTCCTCGTTACTTTTCGTCAGTAGGATATCTGAAGAAAACAAATTCCATATATGTATTCGGAGGGATGGGCAATGAATCGGGCGAACAGGTGGTAGGACGAAAATATTTCTATGATCTGCATAAAGTTGATTTAAATACAAAACATATTACAAAGCTTTGGGAAATTCCATGGGATAAAAACAATGTAGTGCCTGTACGGGGAATGGTTATCCTTGATGATTCTTGTTTTTATACATTGTGCTACCCTGAACATTTTTCGAAGTCATTTCTACAATTATACCGCTTCTCACTGAAAGACGGAAGTTATGAAATACTAGGAGACTCAATTCCTATATATTCGGATAAAATTACAACAAATGCCAATTTATATTACGACCATCAGCTAAACAACCTGTATGCAATTGTACAGGAGTTTGCCGATGATGTATCTTCCGATCTTAAAGTTTATTCGTTAGCATTCCCACCCATTACAGCAGACGATCTTACAAATTATCCCAAAGAAGAATCAGGTATTATTGTTTTAATAATTATCGGCCTAACTTGTATATGTATCTCTATTATAGGGTATCTTCTATATCGGAGGTTTGTTCGGAAAAATAAGAACAGCAGAAATACCAGCCAAACATTTAGAATGCTGAACAACGATAAAGAACGAATTGATAAACCTAATTCCATTTATCTATTCGGGGAGTTTACTGTGCGCGATAGAAACAATAAAGATATTACCTATATGTTCAGTACAAAGCTAAGGCAAATGTTCTTTCTTGTTCTGCAATATAGTATCGAAGACGGTATCACCTCCCAACGGCTTAGCAACCTCATATGGCCCGACAAACCCGAAGATAAAGTAAAAAATTCAAGAGGAGTTACTATCAATCACTTAAGGAAAGCACTAGGTGAATTGGATGGAATTGAATTTGTATATGACAAAGGCTATTTTAAAATAGTATTAACCGACGAATGTTATTGCGACTTTGTAAGATGCATTCAAATCATATCTACCGGTATAGAAGAAAACAGAGAAGAATTAATAGAGATATTAACACGTGGTAAATTCCTAAGATCTTCAGATCAGGCTCTTTTTGATACATTCAAGATAGACATGGAACATAAACTGGAACCTGTATTATTGATAGAAATCGAAAAAAGCTTTACCACGGAGGCCTACCAGACAACGATAAATCTAACAGAGGCATTGTTCAATATAGACCCGTTGAACGACGAGGCCTTAGTTTTCCAGACCAAAGCTTTACAAAGATTAAAGCTAAATGAAGAGGCTCGCATCCGCTATCAGGCATTTGTGGTAGAATATAAGAAAACAATGGGTAGTGACTATCCTCATCCTTATAAGGATTTGATTTAAGATACTCAAACTCTATTCTGTTCAAAAAATCAATCAAGTATATAATAGAAAAAGATCCCCAAATGAGGATCTTTTTCTATTATATTATATTATCTTTTTATAGCATGTCAATACATTTCTCAAGTTGTACTCCCCTCGAGCCTTTGAGTAATATGTAACTATCTTCAACCGGATCTTTTTCGAGATATTCTTTCAGGTGGTCAAGATTTTTAAATCTCGGATACTTTGTTTTTACCCTGCTGAAATTATCTCCGATAAACATAACCCTGTCAAAGTTATGATCGCTTATATAATCTGCAATCTTCTGATGCTCCATATCTGTATCAGGTCCTAACTCCTTCATATCTCCAAGGATAAGAACCTTATGATTTACATCCATATGGTCAAAGTTTTCGAGAGCGGCATGCATACTTGTCGGATTGGCATTGTATGCATCTATTATAAGCATGTTTTTCTCTGTCTTTTTTAGTTGCGAGCGGTTATTCGTAGGCACATACTCCTCTATAGCTTTACATATCAAAGAAGCTTTTACTCCGAGATACTTACCAATGGTTATTGCAGCCAATGCATTAGAGAGATTGTACTCTCCTATCATATTTGTTTGCACCTTATTCCGTTTATTTCCAAATTTCCATTCCAATGCAAGGAAAGGGCTGATAGATGTTACTTTTCCTGAAATAAATAAATCTTCCTCCAGTCCGTAATATATAGACGTTATCCCTTCCGACATTTCGCGTAAGAGCAAATTGCTGTAGTCTATAAATATCTTTCCATCTTTGGTACTGCGGATAAATTCATACAACTCACCTTTGGCCTTCACTACATTTTCGAACGAACCAAACCCCTCGATATGTGCATGTCCCAGATTGGTAATCAGCCCATAGTTTGGTAAAGCCATCTCGGCAAGAAAGCGGATTTCACCTACATGGCTCGCTCCCATTTCCACAATCACAATCTCATGTTCTTTTTTTATCCTCAGCAAGGTTAGCGGAACTCCGATATGATTATTCAGGTTTCCCTGAGTTGCCAGCACATTATACTCCTGAGACAAAACAGAATAAATCAACTCTTTTGTAGTTGTTTTTCCGTTTGTTCCGGTGATAGCAATAATTGGCTTTTTTATAAATTGTTTCCGGTGATGGCGGGCTAATTCTTGTAGTGTTTCCAGACTGTCTTTTACTAATATTATATTCGGTCTGGTTGCGTATCTCTCTTCATCAACAACAGCATAGGCACAGCCCTGATCGATTGCTTTTTCAGCGTATTCATTCCCGTTAAAATTTGCACCTTTTAATGCAAAAAATATTGAATCTTTAGGACTATTACGTGTATCAGTTGAAATTTCCGGGTATTTCTTATATATATTATATAGATCTGATATCTCCATAGCGTTTATACAAATTTATTGTTTCCTTTCAAACGTTTATTAATGTATTACTTTTTAGATTTGTAAAGTTCCACAAGATTTGCTTAAAGCACTACGAATATACGTTAATAATTTCTATCAAACATTCTTCTTAACGTTTTTTACTTTATCAAATATCTCAGCAAAATATACCATAAACATGGTATCAAAATACCTTACTTTAGCGATTTTATATGTACCTCAAAGTATGTACCTTTGTATCAATAATTAAACAAACAAATCAACGGTTATGGGAAAAATTGCAAAAAAATTAACTGATCTTATCGGAAACACTCCGCTATTGGAGCTATCGAATTATAATAAGAAACATGGAGTAGATGCTCATGTAATTGCGAAATTAGAATATTTCAATCCGGCATCGAGTGTCAAAGACCGTATTGCTAATGCGATGATAGAAGAAGCAGAGGCATCGGGACTACTTCACCCCGACAGCGAACTGATAGAACCAACCAGCGGAAACACAGGGATAGGGCTTGCTTTTGTAGCTGCGGCAAAAGGCTATAAGCTTACATTAACAATGCCTGAAACTATGAGTATAGAGCGTAGGAATCTACTTAAAGCACTTGGTGCAAATATTGTTCTTACTCCGGGCCCCGATGGCATGAAAGGTGCTATAGCAAAAGCCGAAGAACTACAAAGACAAAACCCGAAAGGAGTTCTTCTTCAACAATTTGCGAATCCTGCAAACCCTGCAATACATAAAAAAACGACTGCTGAAGAAGTCTGGCGTGACACCGATGGTAAGGTCGACATCTTTGTAGCGGGAGTTGGTACAGGCGGAACTGTAAGCGGTGTAGGTGAAGTTTTGAAAAAATACAATCCAAATGTGCAAATAGTGGCTGTAGAGCCAACAGACTCACCTGTATTATCAGGAGGTAAACCCGGCCCGCACAAAATACAAGGTATAGGAGCAGGCTTTGTTCCAAAAACATACAATGACTCTGTTGTAGATGAAATCATTCAGGTAAGCAATGACGATGCCATCCGTACAAGCCGTGAACTGGCTCGCGAAGAAGGTCTATTGGTAGGTATCTCTTCGGGCGCAGCAGCGTATGCCGCTACATTGTTAGCTAAAAAACCTGAAAACAAAGGAAAGAATATCGTTGTAATCCTTCCTGATACAGGAGAGCGTTATCTGTCTACAGTATTGTATGCTTTCGAAGAATATCCACTTTAATCAACATAATACGATCTTAAAGGTTATCTTTATTTAGTTATGAGTAATTGATTTTAAAATCAATTACTCTCATTTTATAAAAACAAAAAAATATGAGCAACTATAAATTTGAAACGTTACAAGTACATGCCGGACAAGAGGTAGATCCGGTTACACGATCACGTGCTGTACCTATTTATCAAACAACGTCATACACTTTTGATGACGCACAACATGGAGCCGATTTGTTTGGACTTCGTAAATTCGGGAATATATACATTCGTCTGATGAATCCGACTACAGATGTATTTGAAAAACGTATAGCTGCTCTTGAAGGCGGAACATCTGCACTGGCAACAGCTTCAGGACACTCCGCTCAATTTTTGGCACTCAATAATATACTGTCACAGGGAGACAACTTTGTCACTACTTCACATCTGTATGGTGGGACACACAATCAGTTCAAGTCACAGTTCAAACGTTTGGGAGTAGAAGCACGCTTTACACCGGATGACGAACCGGCTTCGTTCGAAAGGCTTATTGATGACAGGACAAAAGCTCTTTATCTGGAGACAATCGGAAATCCCGATCTGAATATCCCTGATTTTGAAGCTATCGCTGCTGTAGCCGACAAATACGAAATACCTCTAATTGTAGATAATACGTTCGGTGCAGGAGGTGCACTCTTCCGCCCGATAGAACACGGGGCTACCATTGTAGTAGAAAGTGCTACCAAATGGATAGGTGGACATGGAACATCTCTTGGCGGGGTGATTGTAGATAGCGGTAAGTTTAACTGGGGCAATGGTAAGTTCCCTGAATTTACAGAGCCATCCGACAGCTATCACGGACTCGTATTCTGGGATGTATTTGGAGCAAATGGTCCATTCGGCAATATAGCATTTACGATACGTGCCCGCGTAGAAGGACTTAGAGACTGGGGTAGTACCATCAGCCCGTTCAACTCATTCCTTCTCTTGCAAGGATTGGAAACACTTTCTCTTCGGGTAGAACGTCATGTGGAAAACACATTGGCTGTTGCTAAATGGTTGGAGAAACATCCTAAAGTAGAGTATGTAAACTATCCGGGACTAGAAAGTAGCCCATACCACGCATTGGCTAAAAAATACTTCAAAAAAGGAGCCGGTGGTGTGCTTTCTTTCAAAGTAAAAGGATCGGGAGATAATGCCGACAAAGTGATAAATTCACTCCAACTAATAAGCCACTTAGCAAATGTAGGTGATGCTAAATCTCTGATCATCCATCCTGCAACTACAACTCACGAACAACTTTCGGACGAAGAAAGAGTTTTGGCAGGTGCTATTCCGGGGTTGTTACGCTTGTCTGTGGGTATCGAAAACATTGACGATATCATCGCTGATCTGGATCAGGCGCTGAGCAATATATAAAATAAAGCCGTGATTATTTTTTTTATAAAAGAGGCTGTCTCACAAAATAGTTGAGACAGCCTCTTATCTTATAATAGAAGAATAATTATTTTTATTTCTTTGTTATTTTTACAACATAACCTCCACCCGGAGCCATTGATATTGGAAGCTTCCGATCGGCAGGAATATCTATTATTTCCTTTTTGTAGTCTTTAGCAACACGATCGGCGTTTATACCGTCTTTAAACACTTCTCCTTTGAAGTTGCCTTCGCCCAAGAATGACAAATCCAGTTCCATAGTACGAGCATCCCAGTTTGTCAATGCACCCACATACCATGCATCTCCCTTTTGACGGGCGATAGCTACATATTTTGCAATTTCGCCATTCAAAGCAACTGTATTATCCCAAACGGTAGGCACAGCAGCGATAAACTCAGTACACTCCTGTTCTGCCATATAGTTTGACGGGCTGTCGCAAAGCATATTCAACGGAGATTCGAAAATAACATATTCAGCAAGCTGGCGGCAACGTGTACCTTGGCTCATGGCTTCGTTATTCACGCTTCTGTAATTCCCCTTTGTAGCATTGCGCATAGCACCTTGCGTGTAATCCATAGGCCCTGCTACCTGACGAATAAACGGAATAGTAACATCATAGGTAACCTGA
The DNA here is from genome assembly GCF_035323175.1 of Dysgonomonas sp. Taxonomy (NCBI): domain Bacteria; kingdom Pseudomonadati; phylum Bacteroidota; class Bacteroidia; order Bacteroidales; family Dysgonomonadaceae; genus Dysgonomonas; species Dysgonomonas sp. Next base: position 264,009 of record NZ_DAOKYH010000003.1, read on the forward strand.
TCGAGGTTTTCTGCCCATTTCATTTGCTCCAATCCATTTACGCCCTCGAAGTTAATCACATTAGGATATGTTCGTTGCAAACCTGTAGGCTTGTAAGTACCGTGATAGTCTAACATCATCTTATATTTAGCAGCGGTTTCTGCACCACGACGGTGAAAATCAACTACAACCTGATCGTCCCTATCCATAAAGTCTACTTTAAAACCTTTGATTCCCATCTCGCTATAATGTTTGCAAACAGCTTCCATATCACGATCGAAAGCATGAAACCCTGCCCAAAGGATAAGACCTACATTCTTCGATTTAGCATAAGCGACAAGTTCGGGCAAATTAATTTCGGGAACAACCTGAAACAGATCGGCTTTCAGGTTCACAGCCCATCCCTCATCCAAAATCACATATTCTATACCATATTTAGAAGCGAAGTCTATATAATATTTATACGTCTGATTGTTCACTCCTGTCTTGAAATCTACATTATAAAGGTTCCAATCGTTCCACCAGTCCCATGCTACCTTACCCGGCTTTACCCAAGAGTAGTCACCCTGAGACGGTGTTGCCAGCTTGTACACCATATCACTATCTGCCAGATCTGAATCTTTTTCGGAAACTATTACCACACGCCAAGGGAAATTGGTAGCACCATCAAATTTTGCAAGGAAATTCTCACGAGATTTTACAACCATCTGCAGATTGTTGTGTCCCCCTTGTTCTACATCTTTCGGATACGGTGCAAAAATCCCTTTCAGAATATTGGCTTTATCTCCCGGATATAAGAACATTCCCGGATAATTAAGAAGGTCAGCTTCTACAATGCAAACCTTTTTACCCTTTACTCCCTCTACTACCAAAGGGCTTATGGCAAGTCTTTTCTTATTCCACTCAGACAAAAGATTATGAACATACGGTTGTTCGAATGAATTAAAGAATTGCTCTTCAAAAGACGCCGATTCATATTTATTGGTATAATTGATAAAAGCTTTACTGTCTGTAGGAAAATTAAACTCAACCTGTTCGCCTTGTACCGCAAAAGGCTTCTTAGACGCAGACACAAAACGGTAAGCAATACCATCGTCGTATGCTCTAAAGAGAATACTGTGATCTTTAAATTTGAGCGTAAGCTCATTATAATCATCTTTTATTTGCTTACGTTTATATACCTGAGCACTAATTGTCTGATTTACGGTCTTTGTAGATGATCCCGACAACTTTGCGTCTTTTCCATAGAAAGTTCCGTCACTGAGTGACATGGAAATTATAGACTTGTCGAGCATAAGATCGCCGTTATGCAAAACAGAATAATCGATTGTTTTACCTACATTAATTACAGCTTCCAGCTTACCATTCGGAGATTTAAGATTAAATAACTTCTGGGCTGATACTGTCATTGAAAACAGAGCCGTGCAGAATACGGCTAAAATAATCAAGTAATTTTTTTTCATAAGTATATTTAAGTTTAGAATATAGAGAGATCACTCCCTTTTGCTAAAATAATTCTTTTTCAAGTTTATCCCTACCCCTTTCAACTAAAATGAATACCGACAACTCCTTTTCCTTTATCCTTTTATAAAGCCCTAAGAAGGGGATTACTGAGCAAATTTCAATCCTTTTATTTTATTCCACCCCCCACGTGTGAAGTCGGGAATCTCTACAGGAGCTGAATTATTGTCGAGCGAAATTTCCGTTAATGGTATCAGGCTGCACCATTCGGCAAGGTCATACACATCCATATCGAGCGGAAGCCCCCTTTGAAGACAATATATGAGACGATAGTCCATTATGAAGTCCATTCCTCCGTGTCCTCCGACTTTCTTAGCCTGATCTTCTATATCTTTTGCTATAGGGTGTTTATATTTCTCCATCAATGCCACTTGCACATCTTCGGGTACGAAGCTGTGAGCCGTCAGGTTTTCATGATTCTTGGTCAATGCAGGGTCAAGCTCTTCACTGTCTAATGCATATCCTTCTATCGGATATTTATTCGCAAATCCCTTTGTCCCGGTAAGCTGATACATACGATTGTATGGACGAGGTGATGTTACATTATGCTCTATCAATATAGATTTCCCATTCTCTGTTCCAATCATAGTGGTGGTATGATCTCCATTGCGAAAGCCTTTTACTTCTTCATTTCTATTCTTTTTCAAAAACTCAGGATTGCCTATCGCCTTCGTATCCATCGCAACCAAATAGTTCAGTTTATCGCCACGGTGTATATTCATTGCCTGACATACAGGTCCAAGTCCGTGCGTGGGATACACATCACCTCGGTGAGCTTTATTAAAGTCCATGCGCCAGTCGTTCCAGTACTCATCCCAATATGGTTGTAATCCATGAATATAAGCACCTTCGCCATGAATCACCTCACCCAACAATCCTTGCTGTACCATATTTAGGGTTGTGAGTTCGAAGAAATCATATACGCAATTTTCTAACTGCATACAATGCTTTCTGGTTTGCTCGGAGGTGTTGATCAATCCCCATATTTCATCCATTGTTACAGCAGCGGGAACTTCAATTGCCACATGCTTGCCGTCTTTCATCGCCTGAATACCTATTTTTGCATGCGACAACCAGTCTGTTGCCACATAAACAAGATCTACATTGGGAAGGGCTGTGACCTTACGCCACACAGAGGTGTCTCCATAAAACTCCTGAGCCTTAGGAAGGCCTTTTTCTTGTAGCATTTTATTTACTTTCTCTGTATTTTTTTGCTCTACATCACACAATGCAACAACCTCCACTCCCGGAATATAAGTCATTCGGTTCACAGCTCCGGGGCCTCGCATGCCTAAACCGATGAATGCTACACGCACCACAGGCAAGGGTTCGGTTCTCAACTCGAGTACATCTATTTGTCCTGCCGGACGCTCTTGAACAGGAGTTTTCAATAAGAGAGATTGTTCTTTTGGTTGCTGAGCTCCACAGTTAAACGATAACAAACATGAAGAAAATAAAATAATGAATTTTTTCATGGTGAATATTTTATGTTTAAAATATTTTACTTCAAGGTCTATATTTACAGATTAAAGATTAATCTTGTATTTTCTGAATATAAGGAAGGTATAAAGATAAGGGAAATCTTACATATTATTTTCTTAATTAACATTTAAGCCTGAAAATATATCATACATTTGCAGGATGTTTGTTATATATCAGTTTTCGAATGGAGAGGGAAAACACATATGATAGATTGTTTGATCTGATAAAAGAAGATGATCACAATGCCTTCGACAGGCTATATAATCTTTTTTATGCACCATTATGCGTATTTGCAAACAGATACATATCCGACCAAGACTCTGTTAGAGATTGCATACACGATGTGTTCTTAAAAATGTGGAGAGACCGAAAAAATATATTTATCAATACCTCTGTCCGTTCCTACCTACTTACTGCAACACGAAATCACTGCCTCAATTTGATAGAAAAGCAAAAAACACAAATGACATACGAGCAGTATATATTGAATACGTACGACCCCTACACTTCTGACGATTTATATTCTGTTGAGGAACTGGAAAATTTGATTGAAAAAGCAATAAATGAACTTCCCGAAAAATACAGGGAAGTATTCAGAATGAGCCGATTTGAACATCTTACTTATAAAGAAATAGCCGAAAGAAAAAATATTTCGATAAAAACAGTAGAAGCATACATGCATAAATCGCTGATTATATTATCGGTATCATTAAAAGATTTCCTGCCTTACGTTCTCCTTTTCCTTTTCTTCAACAAAAATTAATTTTTTTCATAGGGTGACCTATGAGTTATCTGTCTTATATATAGAAGCCACTAAATTCTATTATGGATAAAGAAAAATTTGAAAAGTTAATATTCAAGTTTCACAACAAAGAACTAAGCTCTGAAGAAAAAGTAGAGTTTGAGTCTTTTTTGTCGTCTTCTGACGAAGCTCGTAAGATATTCCATCAATGGAACCTTGTGTATAAGGCTTCGCAAGCACTGGCTATAAACAAAGAGATTCCTGAAATACCGTTCTCTTTGACGGAAAAGAAAACAATAAACTGGCGTCGCTGGCTAGCCAATTCGGCTGCAATCATCACAATTCCTTTGATATTAGGCTTCACATACCTGCTGATAGATAAGTACAAGACAGGCCCTGTGGTTTATAACGAAGTAGCTGCAACAAATGCCAAAGTAGTAAATATCTCTCTACCCGACGGGTCGAAAGTATCCCTGTATGCAGGGTCAACACTCAAATATCCTGATCGGTTTTCTGATGAAGAGCGACTTGTTATTTTAGACGGTGAAGGAACTTTTGAGGTGAAATCAAACCCAAAGAATCCTTTCTATGTAGAAACAGCAGACGGAACAAGGGTAAAAGCATACGGGACTAAGTTCTCGGTAAGAGATTATGATGCAGATAATACAATACAGGTATATCTGGAACGAGGTATTGTAGACTTCAATTCGCCAAGGCTAAATCATCCGATAACAATGAAGCCTGATACCCGATTGGTGTTTAACAAAACAGATAGAAAATATACAATATCAAACAGTACACCGAACGAGTATGACGCTTACGAACAAGGTATTTTATTATTCAACAATAGGCCACTCGAGGAAGTCGTACAAAAGTTGAATAGGGTTTATGGCGTAGATATTGTGATACAAGATGAGAGCCTGAAAGAATATCGCTTTACGGCGACGATCAAAGATGAATCAATATATCAGATAATGAACATGCTATCATTGAGTACACCTCAACTGGAATGGAAAAGACAAGGACAAAAAATAATATTAACTCAGAAACTTAAATCTAAAATTTAAAACCTAAAATCGAACCAGTATGAACAAAATGTGTTATTCCTTTTAATTAAAACTTAATATCGTCGAAGTGATTCCTTAAGAATAAGGATATTCATTTGTATGATGTTTTTTAAAACAAGAAAATTTATGAAAAGACATTACCACTTACTTCTAAGGGGGCTGGATTTTTTTGCTCCATCTGAACCCGTATTTTTCAACATTAACCTTAAAAAAAATATACCATGACATTAATGAAATTTATTTTAGGAGGGAAAAGCAAATATCTCTTATTTTTAGGGCTATTTTTAATGTCCTTCACCGTCCAATCGAAACGGATAGACAGCATTTCCATCAATAGAACAGGAGCTATCCGCTCTGTACTAAAAGAAATAGAAAAAGCGTCTTCTTACCACTTTATGTATAACGACAAACTTATCAACACAGATAAGATTGTATCGATAAATGTAAAAGACAGACCGGTAAATGAAATACTAAATTCACTATTCGAAGATTCGAACATCACTTATACCATAGTAGATGATCAGATTATATTATCTGTTGCCGGAACAAAAAACACAACAGATAGTAGACAATCTACACAACCTATTAAAGGTACGATAAAAGATGCTACAACCAACGAACCAATGATTGGAGTTTCTGTTGTGGAAAAAGGAACCACCAACGGTACAATTACAGACATAGATGGTGCATATACTTTAAGCGTAAAAGAGAATTCAACTCTAATATTTTCATTCCTTGGGTATAAACAGCAGAGCATAGCTATAGGTAATAGAAGCACTATAGACGTATTATTAGAAGAGGATGTACATCAACTATCTGAGGTTGTAGCTATAGGTTATGGATCTGCACGCAAGCAAGATTTATCAATGGCTGTTTCAACTATACAGATTGATGAATCTATGAAAAGTCGCCCTTCTGACTTTAATACACTTTTGCAAGGTAGAGTTTCAGGTCTTACTATACAATCGGCTGGAGGAGATCCTCTAAAAGCCGGAACTATTTCTATCCGTGGACGTGGATCGAGAGGTAATGATGGAGATCCAAGCAGTGGTGACGGAATCTTATATGTTGTAGATGGGGTACCGAATGCTCCTTTTAATATGGCAGATGTAGAATCTGTAACTGTATTAAAGGATGCTGCTTCTGCCGCTATCTATGGTGCATCAGTCGGATCTGGAGGTGTGATCATTATCACAACAAAACAAGCGCAGGCCGGCAAAGCAAAAGTTAGCTTGAATATTTACCAAGGTATTCAAAACGTATCTAAAATCCCAGATGTACTTTCTGCAGAACAATATAATCAAGTATGGGCTAAAGCCATTGCTGACAAGTCTCCAGGAAGCTCATCGGTATTACCCACGGTTGCTAATCCACAAATATATCCCTATGGAAATGTAACTCGGACAAAATGGCTTGATGAAGTATTCCGAACTGCATATCAACAACACTATGATCTGAATATAACAGGAGGTACTGATATTATTAAAGCTTTAACTTCTGTTTCATACGATCGTAACGAAGGTATTCTTCTAAATACGTATAAAGAAAGTCTGAATGCAAAGATGAATTTGGATTTTCAGTTAACAAAATGGATGAAAGCTACTCAACGTGCAACATTCCAATATACAAATGGACAAGGAGATGTAAATACCAGTAGCCATCAAGGTGTTCTTATAGGATCGGTATTTTACCCTAGTTCGGCAACGATCTACGAATATAGTGAAGATGGAGAACTTGTATACGACAGTTATGGAAAACCATTATACGGAGGCACTATTCCTAAGTGGGCCGCCGCAACAGGTATCTCCGGATATGGAGAAATAAGAAATCCTGTAGCAACACTTGAACGTCTTAGACAGAATAGGCCATCTTCAACAATATATTCAACTACTAGCATAGAGATAAAGCCAATTAGTCGTTTGACTATCAAATCGGACTTTACAGCAGGCCTAAGATCCGATCGGTATGAATATTTTAGTTCAAGAGTACCTGAAATAGGACTTATTATTGACGATAATTCACGCGGCATATCCACCTCATGGCATACAAACTGGGTATGGGAAACTACCGCAACCTACGCTCAATCATTCAACGACAAACATAACATCAGTTTATTAGGTGGGTATACAATGAGTAAAGATAATGATAGATGGACTAGAACAGTAGTTACAGACTTTGACAAAGAAGATGAACATTCTACGGTTTTTCCTAGCGGAAACAATTGGACAAAAAACAAACCGGAAGAGACAATATGGGATGAGTCTTTGATATCCATGTTTGGACGTGTCGGCTACTCTTTTGACGACAAGTACTTTGCAACAGCGAGCATACGTCGCGATGCGACATCAAAACTCTATAAAGATAATAACTCAGGAGTATTTCCTGCATTTTCTGCATCATGGAAAATTTCATCCGAACCGTTCTTCCATGGATTAAAGCAACATATTGATCTGCTAAAGATAAGAGGGAGCTGGGGACAGGTCGGTAACGTTAAATTGGTACCTCGATACTCTTCAGACGTACCACTATCTTATGTTCAATATCCTCTTATATACGGAGAAAACCTTGATCAAGTTTATTATGGAGTTTACTCAAGTTCTTTATCCAACAAAAACCTGAAGTGGGAGACTACCGAACAAACAGGTATAGGATTAGATCTTACAATGTTGAAAAAATCTTTAGATATCACTGTTGACTACTTTCACAAAACGACAAAAGACCTGATTGAATATATGGCTGTACCTTCTGTCGCTGGGGTCGAAACAGCCCCTTTCGGAAATGTAGGTAAGGTTGTAAATAAAGGTTGGGAATTTGCTGCTACATATAGAAAGACAATAAATGATATAAACTTTAACATATGGGGAAATCTTAGTAGTGTAACAAGCGAAGTAAAAGATCTTGGAGATCTACCTTTCTTACAACACAGTACAACAATGAATAGTATGCAACCTCTACGCTCTGCTGTTGGTGAACCGTGGTATTCTTATTATCTAATAAAAACAGATGGTATTTTCCAAAATCAGGCAGAGATAGATAATTATACAAAAGATGGTAAAAAAATACAACCTAATGCAGTTCCTGGAGATATCAAATTTATAGATTTCAATAATGATGGAACCATTTCAGATAATGATAAACAATATCTAGGGAGTTATTTACCTAAAATCACTTACTCATTCGGTGGTGGTTTCAATATGAAAGGATTTGACTTTAGTTTTATGTTTCAGGGAATATCCAATGTGGAAATTTTTAATGGATTCAAACAGATGGGAATGACTGGAAGGGATGTTGGTAACAATATGTTAGCTGATGTATTGAATTCATGGAATTATAATCCGAATTCAGGAATTCCTCGCCTTTCTATAGCCGGAGATAGTAACGGGAACTATTCTAAAGTATCTGATTTCTTCCTTGAAAGCGGATCATACCTACGCCTCAAAAATATAACATTGGGATATACATTACCCGTAAAAACAATGACCTCTCTAGGCTTAGCAAAAAGTAGCGTACGGTTCTATATAAGCGGAGATAATTTAGCAACTTTTACAAACTACAGTGGTTTTGACCCTGAAGTTGGCAATTTCGGTCTTGATGGAGGTAACTATCCTGTTGCCAGATCATTCAGACTTGGGTTAAATGTAAATTTCTAACATAGCATTTTTCAAAAAAAATTACAATTATGAATATATTAAAATATAGCAGAATAAGTATCATTTTAGCAGTTATGTTCATTACTGCTAGTTGTAGCGACTTTCTTCAACCCGATCCATATGGAGCAGGAACAACTGGTAATTTCTGGAAAACTGAAGACGATGTAAAACAGGCTATAAATGCTTTTGCCAGTAGATATGCATATTGGGAAGGTACAGCGGGCCGTGGAATAATGTGGTTTGAGAATTGTAGTGATAACATGGTAACAGGCCGTAATAGCTCGGGAGGTGACGCCATTAAAAATTTTGAAATGGTAGCAGGCAACGACCGTGATGTAAAACAATTATGGCCTCGTATGTACCAACTAATAGCTATGACAAACGATGTATTCCGTTATGTGCCGGGAATGAATATATCAGAGGCTCTAAAAAGTAATGCTCTAGGTCAAGCTCACTTTTATAGAGGATTTGCCTACCTATGGTTATCTCCGTACTATGGCGACAATGGAACTAATGGAGGAATTCCTATTATGACAGAAAACACACCTTTAGATAATTTAGATCAGCCTCGTCCTGCTTCTGTCCTCGAAAACTACGATATGATAATAGATGACTTATATAAAGCAGGAGATCTGCTCCCTCTCTTCTCTCAATTAAGCTCTAATGACTATGGGCGTCCCCACAAAGCTGCAGCTTGGGCTTTCGGAGCACGCGCAGCACTATATGCAGCCCAGTATGATGCAAAATACTACGATACTGTAATCGATTTTTGTAATAAAATAATGGCTCTAACAGGGGAAGATAAGCGTGAATTATTTGATGACGGATCAGCTAATCCTTTTGCAAAATTGTTTACAAAAGAGAATAATTTTTGCAAAGAGTATTTATTCTCTATATTGGGAAATGAGATAGAGGGGCCTAAATTCCATGGAATGTCTTTCCAAAATGGAGGTTTTGGGTATTACAATACATGGGGATACTTCCAACCAACTAAGGAGCTGTATGATGCTTTTGAACCAAATGATGTCCGTCGCGAATCTACAATATTGTCTCCAGGTGAAGAAATCACATTCATTGGTCATAAAATTACATGGGCTGTTAATCCTGCAAATATATCAAGCCCTACTGGTATGACCTTCCGTAAATTTATGTCCATATTTGAAGCTGCTGACTGTATTGGAAAAGATGTAAGTACAAATGGAGATAATCAAAGTAATAGATTAGGGCAGGTACTTATCCGCTATGCTGATGTATTATTAATGAAGGCTGAAGCTCTTATTTGGAAAAACGGTGAAGGTGATGCAGAAGCGAAAGCCCTTCTCAATCAAATTCGCAAACGAGCCAGAATACCAGAGAATAGTACAGCAACCAAAACAGAATTAAAAAATCAACGTCGTTGCGAACTAGCGTTCGAGTTCATGCCTAGTCGTCATTTAGATTTAGTTCGCTGGGGAGATGCTAAAGAAACCTATGCAAGTCCTTTGCATGGTTATCAAACAACTACAGATGGAAAGGATATCACCTCCAAAACGGTGATTCAAGTATGGAAAGCTCGCTCTTATGATCCGAACAAAAACCACGTATTTGCCATTCCAGCTGATGAAATATCAAAAAGCAAAAATCTGAAACAAAATAAAGGATATTAATACCCTTATTTACAATATTCCGGAGGGATTAATCTCTCCGGAATATTAAAAAATCTATTTTAATGAAGAAATTAATACACTCATTATTTGTCGCAATTTTACTTTATAGCTGTACAAATCTACCTAAAAACCCTATCGACTATGTAGACCCATTTATCGGAACAGGTTTTCATGGACACACATATCCCGGAGCTACCACTCCGTATGGAGCAATACAGTTGAGCCCCGACACCCGTACAGGAGACTGGGATGCATGTTCGGGCTATCATTATAGCGATTCTTCTATTTTAGGATTTTCGCACACACACCTTAGTGGAACAGGCTGTGCCGATCTGGGCGACGTGCTTTTCCATCCTACCACCAAAGACATAAAACCGGTATCGAAAGGTTATATTTTCGAGCCTCTTGCCTTTTCGCATCAAGACGAAAAAGCCTCACCCGGATATTATTCGGTTCTATTTAAAGAAGAAGGTATTAAAGCTGAACTGACAGCTACAACATATACAGGTGTACACCGATACACCTTCGAAAAAGATAAAAACCAAGCCATAATTATAGACATGGCGCATGTGTTGGCCGAAGAAGTTATCGACTCGCTCGTTATCAGGCAATCGGCAAACAATGAAGTGTCGGGAATGAGAAGAAGTCAAGGATGGGTAACCAATCAGTATGTGTTCTTCGTTGCTCAGTTTTCAAAAGATATCCAGTCTTTCGACTTAGTTAACGATGGTGCCATTCTGGACAATGACGCCAAACCTAAAACGAATAATCAGCAAGCCGTTCTCAAATTTGGTTCTTCGGATGGTACACCCATTATAGCTAAGGTTGCTTTCTCGGTTGTAAGTGAAGAGAATGCACGAAAAAACCTGAGCCACGATGTCGAAGATTTCGACTTTGATGTAGTACACAATCAAGCCCGCAACCTTTGGTCTGAAGCATTATCGGAAATCGTTGTAGAAGGCGGAAACGAACATGATTTGAAAAACTTCTATACCGCCATATATCACTCAAAAGTAGTACCCAATATAATGAGCGACGTAAACGGACAGTTTCGCCGCCATGATATGAAGGTTGGTATATTGCCTGAGGGAGAGAAATATTATTCTACATTTTCTATTTGGGATACATTCCGTGCATGGAATCCTCTCATTACACTAACAGATACTACATTGGTAAATAATATTATCAACTCTTACCTCGATATGTATGATGCCTCGGGAGAGCTTCCTATCTGGCCGCTATCTGCCGGAGAAACAGGGACTATGATCGGCTACCACTCGGTATCGGTAATAGCCGATGCTTACATGAAAGGAATACGAGGTTTTGATATTGCTAAGGCTTATGAAGCCATGAAGGTTTCGTCCGATAAAAACAAAAAAGGTTCTGACTATTATATCAAATACGGATTTATACCTTCAAACATAAAACGAGAGTCAGTGTCATGCCTTCTCGAATATGCATACGACGATTGGTGTATTGCACAAATGGCAAAAGAGTTAGGGAAAGATGATGATTATAAAGTATATACAGAAAGAGCACTATCATACATCAATGTATTTGACGGACATACCAAATTTTTTAGAGGTAAACGTATGGACGGAAATTGGGACAGCCCTTTCAATCCTTTTGAACCGGGACGTGCATATACAGAAGCTACTGCATGGCAATACCGATTCTTTGTACCGCATGATGTAAATGGTCTTATACAGCTCTTCGGGGGGAAAGATGAATTCACCTCGCAGCTGGATAGCCTCTTTGTTGTGGAATCGAAAGTTGACGGACACATGTCGGATATCACAGGACTCATAGGGCAATATGCGCACGGCAACGAACCGAGCCATCATATGGCATACCTATACAATTATGTCGGTCAGCCGTGGAAAACCCAGGCTATGACGCGCCGCATACTATCCGAGATGTACCAGCCGACTCCTGAGGGAATCAGTGGTAACGAAGATTGCGGGCAGATGTCTGCTTGGTATATCCTTAGCAGTATGGGTATTTACCCTGTATGCCCGGGCTCGAATGAATTTTCGTTGACAACTCCGCTGTTTGAAAAAGCAACAATTAAATTAGCGAACGGAAAAACATTGACTATCAAGGCTAATCACCCTGAAAAGAATGTGTATATCAACAAGGTTTCTCTCAACGGAAAGGAGATAGCTGCTAATTACATTACCTACCAAGAACTAATGCAAGGAGGGGTACTCGATTTCAACTTGTCATCCACCCCAAACAAGTCCAGAGGCATAGCAGAATCTGACTATCCGCATTCGATGACTACAGGAAAGATTGTTTCGATACCATATACAACAAAAGATCTGGATCTCTTCATCGACAATACAACTGTTGATTTGCATTCGGCGACAAAAGATGTGAAAATTTATTACACCCTCGACGGGAAAGAGCCAACCGAAGAATCAGCACTCTATTCCGAGCCAATAGCAATAGCGGCAACTACAACGATCAAAGCTCGTGCATATAAAGATGGATTTATCCCGAGCCGTATATTTACGATTCAAGCCACAAAGGCTGTATTCAAGAACCCTGTATCAGCCTTGGCCAAAGAGAATGGTACAAACTTTCATTATTACGAAGGATATTTCAGTGCTGTAGACCAGATACAGAAGGCGCCTCTCGTAGAGAAAGGAATAATAGTCGAACCATCAATAAACGGAGCAAAACAAGCAGATCATTTTGCATTTATATTCACAGGTATTATCTTTGTACCAGAAGATGGCGTCTATGAATTCATGACTACCTCCGACGACGGTAGTGTCTTGTATGTTGATAGTATAAAGATAGTTGACAACGATGGTTCGCATGCAGCCATATCTGCCACCGGCCGAATTGCCCTGAAAAAAGGCCACCACACATACAAGCTCCAATACTTTGAGGATTACGAAGGAGAGCACCTGAGTTGGGGTTGGAAAAAACCAACATCCGAGAAGTTTGAGAATATACCAGCATCTAATTTATTCATAAAATAAAAAACCTTGATAAGATGAAAAAGTTATTTTATTTTCTTGCTGTAATCGTACTATTGACTTCATGTAATAGCAAGCCGGTAGACCTCAATGTAATGAGCTTCAACATTCGTTACGATAATCCTGACGACAGCCTGAACAACTGGCAGTACAGGAAAGATGTTGCGGCAAAGACGATAAAGAATCAGAATGCTGATATCGTAGGAACACAAGAGGTGCTTGTAAACCAGCTGAACGACTTAAAATCTCGCCTACCCGAATATAATACGATAGGAGTAGGTCGTGAAGACGGTATCGAACAGGGAGAATACAGTGCTATATTATATAAGAAGGATAGATTCAAGGAAATAAAATCCGGTTACTTCTGGCTGAGCGAAACACCCGAAGTGGCGGGGTCTAAAGGTTGGGATGGAGCTTGTGAGCGCATCGCTACATGGGCTATACTGGAGGATATAAGCAGCAAAAAACAACTTTTCTTTATCAATACACACCTCGATCATGTAGGTAAAATAGCGCGTCAGGAAGGTGTAACTTTATTGCTAAGCAGAGCAAACGCTCTTGCTAACGGTTTGCCTATCATTATGACGGGAGACTTTAATGCGACACCCGAATCGGATGTAATCAAACACGTTACAGATGTGAATAGTCCTAAACATCTTATCCATTCGAAAGATATTGCAGTAGAGAAAAGCGGTACAGACTGGACATTCCACGGATTTGGAAAAGTACCGATGGAAAGACGTGAGTTTATCGATTATGTTTTTGTAAGCAAAGGCATCAAGGTAGCTAAACACAGTGTACTCCCTGAAAAATTGGACGATACATTTATTTCAGACCATTCTGTCGTAGTTGCTCAAATAGAAATAAAATAATTATAGAATTTGTGCTATCCTGCGTGTAACGAAGTATAGTCAACAACAATCAAAAAAGGTTTTTAATCATGAGACATATTTTAAACAAAATATATTTATTAGTCTTGTTGACAGGGTTGATAAGTATATCTATCAATGCACAACAACGGATACTCATTCACTCTCATAACGATTATGAGCAAAGAGTTCCGTTTTATCAGGCTTATGCGCAGCAAGTAGCATCTATAGAAGCTGATATTTACACCACAGGGAAAGCCAATGAATTGAAGGTAGCACACGATCTGAAGGACGTAGTCAATGCCCCGACTATAGACGAGGCATATATCACCCCATTGGTCAATCTATTTAAACAAAATGGCGGGGGACCTTGGAAAAACTCAGATAAAACGCTTATTCTTTTGGTAGATCTGAAAACTCCGGCAAATCCGACTTTGGATATATTAGTATCCAAACTGAAAGCCTATCCTCAGGTTTTCGACGCTACGGTTAACCCTTATGCCGTAAAGGTTGTTATATCGGGGAATCGTCCTGCCGAGAAAGATTATTCTAAATATCCATCATTTATTTCATTCGATGGATATAAAACAGACTATACGCCCGAACAGCTGAAAAGAATAGCAATGATAAGCCTTTCTTTTGCCGACTATTCGGTATGGAACGGTAAAGGATCTATTAAAAAAGCCGAGTTGGAGAAAGTCGTAAAAGTGATCAATGAAGTACACGCATTGGGCAAGCCTATCCGTTTTTGGGGAACTCCCGATGGCGTTACCGCATGGAATACATTCCACAATCTAGGGATAGATTACATTAATACCGACCGCCCTGAAGCGTGTGCTGATTATTTCTCGCATTTCGACAATAAGAATTACCAAATAGGGAAGAATGAAGATATAACCGATGATGTAGCACGTGCCAAAAGGCTGGATAGAACAACAGTCGGATTTCAAGGTTTTAACAACAAGCTTCTGCAACTATCGAAAGGTATCAACGTATATACCCCTACTTACAAGAATGATGGAAGCAACAAGCCTATCAAGAATATTATATTTCTTATTGGTGACGGTACAGGACTTGCTCAATTACAAGCAGGAGCTACAGTAAATAATGCCAATTACAAAAACGGAAACGGACTGACAATCTTCAATATGAAATATGTGGGATTGCAAAACACCAGTGCCAAAGATTCCTATACAACTGATTCTGCCGCAGGAGGCAGCGCATTAGCGACAGGCGAACTCCACAACAACCGCCATATCAGCATGAGTGAAGATGGAGTAGCATACCCATCGATGGCAGATGTAATGTATGCTGCGGGATATGCCTGCGGGGTTGTAACACTGGGTAATGTTGCCGATGCTACCCCTGCCGCTTTTTACGGACACTCGGTAGAAAGAGATAACTCTGACGAAATAACTTCGTATTTGCTCGATGGAAAACTAACCCTTCTGAACGGTGCCGGTATGTCTGTTTTCACACGTCGGAACGATGGCAAGGATATTTTGAGCGAATTGAAAAAACAGTATAGAATCAGCACATCTGTTGACGATATCAATACTGATAACAAGAAGGTTATCTGTATTGACGAAAGAATGGATCTGGCAGCATCGGAAGAAACACTGACAATGCTTGCCGACGCCACAAATCAGGCAATCAAGAAACTATCGACAACAAATGACAAAGGGTTCTTCCTGATGGTAGAGGGTGCAAAAATAGATTATGCCGGACATGCCAATTCTTTTCCGGGTTCTGTAATGGAAACATTAAGCTTCGACTTGGCGGTGAAAGCAGCCCTTGAGTTTGCAGATAGTAATGGCGAAACATTGGTTGTAGTAACAGGCGACCACGAAACAGGAGGTCTTACATTGGTGGACGGAAATGTTGCCAACGGACATCTCACAGCACGCTATATGACCGACGACCACACTCCGCTTATGCTGCCTGTTTTTTCTTACGGACCGGGTTCATCCGAATTCATAGGAGTGTATAAGAATACTCAGATTTTTCATAAGATGAAAAAATTATTAGGATTGTAAAAAATAATTATACCATCTCTGCCATGCTGAGGCACGAAGCATCCCAAAGCTGAACAGTTTTATAAAAGGGAACAAGACACTTCGTTACACTCGGTATGACAGAGAGAATACAGATAAAGGCCATGAGAAAATATACACTAATACTCGTAACTCTCTTTTGCGCAATTACGTTATTCGCACAAAAGAATAACATACAACTGAAATTCAATAAGGACGGTTATTTCAAGATCGCCCAATTTACAGACCTGCATTGGAGCAACAACTCTCCTAATTGCAGCAAGACTGTTGATGTGATCAAACATGTTTTGGCAACCGAAAAGCCGGATATCGCTATCCTTACGGGTGACGTAGTAACCGATATGCCTGCCAAAGAAGGATGGAAATCTATTGGCAAAATATTTGAAGAGGCTAAAACACCCTGGGCTGTCACCTTGGGAAATCACGATGAAGAAGCAGGGCTTACCCGTGATGAGGTGTTTGATCTTATCGCAAACTACCCTTACTTTATCGGAGAAAAAGGGCCAGAGCTATCGGGATCGGGAAACTATCCGTTAGAAGTTAAGGCATCAAAAGGAGCTAAGACTGCAGCTGTATTGTATTGCATCGACTCGCACAACAAACCATCTGCACACAAGTACGGGCATTACGACTGGATACACTTCGATCAGATAGACTGGTACAGAAAAACCAGTGATAAATATACCGCACAAAACGGCGGAACACCGCTTCCTGCTCTTGCATTCTTCCATATTCCTATACTGGAGTATAACAACGTCGTTGGAAAAGAAAAGACCATCGGCAATAAAGAAGAAGAGGTTGCCTCTCCGGAAATAAATTCAGGAATGTTTTGCTCGATGGTAGAGAAGAAAGACGTAATGGGTGTGTTTGTAGGGCACGACCACGATAACGACTATATAGGTATCGATCAGGGAGTAGCTCTCGCATTCGGACGGACAACAGGAGTAGACGCTTACGGTAAATTAGAGAGAGGCGGACGAATTATCAAAATGTATGAAGGTAAAAACCAGTTCGACACATGGATACGCACACCAAAAGGTATCGAGTTTGAATATTATTATCCTTCAGGCCTGTCTTCTGCCGACGAACAAGCAACGGAGTATTTGCCTGCAAAAAACATTCAGGTAAAACAACAAGGAGTAGAGTACAAGTATTACGAAGCCGATTTTAAACTGACCCATACAGATATGATCGCTTCTGCTAAACTTGTAAAAGAAGGTACGATGAACAATTTTTCGATTGCCTCTGCTACAGCTAAAGATTCTATGGCATTTGTATTCAAAACATATATCAAAATACCCGAAAAGGGCGTTTATCAATTTTATACTTTCTCCGACGATGGTTCGAAGTTATTGATTGACGGCCAAACCGTTGTAGACAACGATGGCTCTCACAGCCTGAAACGTGCCGAAGGAAAGATTGCTCTCGAAGCCGGATATCACGAATTGAAGTTGTTATATTTCGAAAACTATATGGGAGAATTTCTCGAAGTAGGTCTTTCGAGCCGCAGTATCAGAGAAGATATTATTCCTGATAATATGTTGTATATTGCAAAATAGTTTATCTATATAAGGACACTGTCTTATGTTTCTTATTCTATCCTACCGGAGATGATACTTCTCTTCGTTGAGCGTGATAAAAAATAGAGAAAGGTGACAGATAAAAAACAGAACAAAAAGTGTCACTTTTGTCACCTTTTATTTATATCATACAGGTTATAAGGCTTATATAAAAACAGTATATTTGTAAAAAGTAACAATAAAAATCGATTATAATACCCTAAGATGAAAAGACTTGTTAGTTTAATTATTCTAAGCTGCATCGTAACATTCAACCTCTTCTCTCAAGAAAATGAAGAGGTGCCACCAAAATACAACCTGCCATACAAAAATACGTATGTAAAGGAAGCTTTGGTTACAGAGAATGAATACCGTATAGCAAAACCCGAGGAAGTAATTCCTAAGAGCTTCGAGGAGGCTAAGAATATATTGCCCAGTCCTATTTGGGAAGGTCATGCGAAAGAAATAGAGATGTACTGGAAAGCATGGCAAATCGCGATCAGCAATATCCGTCAGCCACAAAAAGGTTCGGGCTTTGTTTCCAGTTATCTGGATACAGCTTATAACGGAAATATCTTTATGTGGGATTCATCTTTTATGATGATGTTTGCACGCTATGGATACCGCTTTTTCCCATTCCAACATACATTGGATAACTTCTACGCCAAACAGCATCCCGATGGATTCATTTGCCGCGAAATCAAAGCCGATGGAGCAGATTGCTTCGAGCGTTACGACCCGACAAGCACCGGACCTAACCTGTTGCCATGGAGTGAGATGTTATACTACAAGCAGTATGGCGATAACGAACGCTTAGAAAAGATATTCCCGGCACTATGTGCATATTACAAATGGCTGAAACTAAACCGTACATGGCCTAATGGAACATACTGGTCGAGCGGTTGGGGAACAGGTATGGACAACATGCCACGTGTACAGCCTCAGTATAATATGATATATAGTAACGGACACATGGTATGGCTGGATGCATGCCTGCAACAAATATTGATGGCAAATGTATTGCTCGAAATAGGTTTCTATCTGGAACGCTGGCAAGAGATCGAAGAATTTGAGGACGAGATAAAAATGCTTACCAAATATGTACACGACAATCTTTGGGACGAAAAAACGGGATTCTTGTACGATCAGTATGCTGATGGTAGTCTGAGTACAACGATGGGGATGCCTGCATTCTGGGCATTGCATACCGATGTATTGGATGCTAAGCAACTGGATAGAATGGTGAAGCATTTGGACGATCCTAAAACATTCAACCGTCCCCACAGAGTTCCATCTCTTTCGGCCGACAATCCGAAATATAACCCGAGAGGACGCTACTGGCAAGGTGGTGTTTGGCCGGGAACCAACTATATGGTCATCACGGGACTTGATAAGAAAGGATATACAAAGCAAGCGAAGGAGATAGCCAAGAACCATTACAATAATGTTTTTGAAGTATACAAGAACACAGGAACATTCTGGGAGTATTATGCACCCGAAGCCGCCGAACCGGGATTTATGGCTCGCAAAGACTTTGTGGGTTGGACAGGTCTTCCCCCTATCGCGGTATTTATAGAGTATATCTTAGGTATCCGTTCCGACTACGCCAATCATTCTGTCACATGGGATATTACTCAGACCGAAGCACACGGGATAGAGCGCTATCCATACGGCCCTGATGGCTTGGTTTCCTTTAAAGTTAATAAGCGTAATTCGTCTGATGAAACACCATCGGTTACGATTGATTCGAACGTTGCTTTCGAGTTAACATTGCTTTGGGGAAAAGACAAGAGTAAAAAGGTAAGTGTTCAGGTAGGCAAGCAAACTATTTGATAATCATATAAAAGGAGCTGCCTTAGGAATTGAATTCTTAAGGCAGCTTCTTTATTATTTTATATTCGTCATCTTAAAGGAAGAGAATTCAGCAGGCTGAGATGTGTCTCCTATTTGTATTATTCCTGGACGGGCAACTCTATCCCATCGGGTTAAATAATCGGCTTGAATAGGAGTCTCATTTATCTTCGTCCAGTTTTTCCCATCCTTACTCCAAAAGAAAGTCATATAACAACCTTTCTCTACCTGAGCTCTGAGATAGACAAGCTTCTGTGATATTATTGAATTATAGATCGACGATTGCTGACCATCTTTTATTGACTTCAACTCTAACTTTCCACCTGATACACTCCATACTATGAGATTCTTATCATCTCCATACATGGTAAGCCCTTTTATACTCTTATTGCTATTATTCACCAATGTTTCATAAGTATAATAAGGCGTTTGCGGACGTAAGCATAATGCTGTTCCCCAATCATTCCCTTGTTTTGGAGTGCCACTAAGCAGAAGTTTTCCATTCCGAAATTCAGTCTTTATATCTGAATAAGGAAAGTTCCAAGTCCAATCTATTTTTAATGTACTACCTTCGAATCTATCTCCAAAATCAGCAACTCCCATCTGCACAGTTCCGGGATATGGCATAGCTTGCTCTGATTTACCGGCTGTTCCAGTGCGGAAATGTGGCCAACTATCGTCTCCCATATACATCTCTTGTAATACAGGTTGTCGTCCGGCAAAAAAGCCTTCACCTTTGAAGT
This sequence comes from Dysgonomonas sp., assembly GCF_035323175.1. Taxonomy (NCBI): domain Bacteria; kingdom Pseudomonadati; phylum Bacteroidota; class Bacteroidia; order Bacteroidales; family Dysgonomonadaceae; genus Dysgonomonas; species Dysgonomonas sp. Next base: position 284,159 of record NZ_DAOKYH010000003.1, read on the forward strand.
AGGCATGAAATAGATAAAACAAACGCCCATCGGGAGTATCTACTGCTGTTCCATGTCCGCAGGATAGATAATCTCCACCACCGCCATGCAGAATTGGATTGCCAGAATACTTCTCATAAGGCCCTTTAAAACTTTTTGAACGGGCAACATATACATCATAATCACTTTGCGGCCCGCAACAACTATGAGGTGAGTAAACGATATAATAATAATCTCCTTTCTTGAAATGATATTGACCTTCCATCCCGATCCGCTCATCATCCTTCAATAATGAGAAGGGCTCTCCAATCAATTTTAAGCCATCATCAGACAATTTACTAGCGAGTATCTCTATCGGTCTATTATCGAGCCCGTACGCCTTCCATGATATATATAGCTGCCCGTTGTCGTCATAGATAAATGCATCGATCGCTTCTTTTCCAAATTCGACCAAAAGACCATGATCTGTAAATTCATCTGTAGGACTATTTGCTGTAGCAACACCTATGTATGATATTCCATCGGACTTTCGTCGCGCCGTATAATAGCAATAGACCTTATCGTTATGATAAAACAATTCGGGAGCCCAAAAAGAGTTGGAAGTCCATTCGGGTCGCTTCTCAAATATATGCCCGATCTGCGTCCAGTTAACCAAGTCTTTTGAAGTAAATAGCGGATAGTGCGGAGCCCATTCGGAAGAGGTAGCAGTTGCATAATAGGTAGCACCTATTCTTATCACAGAGGGATCTGCCATATCTCCACGAATAACGGGATTCCGGAAGTAGTTCTGCTGACTCTTTAGACTAGAAATAAGGACAAGGATAAACAAGAGGATAAAACAAACTTTATTCATGATAAAATATTATTAGATCTTTACTTTTCTCGGAATTGTTCTCCGTTAGAAAGATATGTTTCAAATGTTATTTCCGTTAGATTTTTTATTGGGCTTAAGGAATCTGGATTTTCCTTTATTCTAAATATATGACGAATATACAAAGAAACATTGGTATTGTAAAAAATAAAGGATCTCATTGGCTTATGAGATCCTTTATATAAAGTTTAGATAATCAAAAGAAATTCAATCATGTTCTCCAAAACCATTTGATACGAGTAAAGAACATTGTTATAAACATAGCAATAGATGTAAGTATAACCCCTTGCAAAAAACCAAGCCAAGGGCTAGTTGAAAATACAGAAAATAAAGGCATTATACCTAACAAGTTTAACACAGGACCTGTAAATAGACCTGTAGCCACATAGGCTATCATCGGATTTTGTCCTATCATTACCAAGAATGACGTACTACGATAGCATTTATAATAATCACAGATAATGCTAAAGATCATCAATGCCATAAAAGCCAACCCACTACTTACAAAATAGTAGCTGAATGTAGTTGGATCCTTCTTTATCCCTCCTTCGTATGCTTCAAAGAATAATCCCAGTATTATCATAAAGCCTCCCGCTATAAAAAGATTCTTCCATAAACGAATGAATCCAGAATCTTTTTTTCTAAGAACGAAATACCCGGCAAACAGTAACAAGCTGTTAATAACAATATTCATTGCTAACCAACGGTTATACAAACAGCACAGGTTTACCAGAATATGAGCGAGTCCAATAACCAATAATAAATAGGATGTAGCTTTGTCTTTTATGCAATTAACGTTTCCATCCTGTTTTCTCGTTTGTATATTCTCAAGCAGATATTCTCCGGCTATGCTCCCCGGAATAATGATAAATAGATATTTTAGATATTCAAACTTAAAAAGCCAAGCAGCCGGCGTGAAAGTCCAAATAGCATGATTTATACTACCTTCCACCCCGGAACCAAGCTGTATTGCCATAATGAAGAACAAAACTGCTATTCGTACAGTCTTATTATACATCGTGAAAACATATATCAAAGTCCCAAACCCAGCCATATGTGCCATGATAAGGATTATGATATCAGCAAAGTGAGGATCAAATACCCTATCCCCTGCATAATGAACTGTATACATCAATACAAAGGCAATAACAAATGCTACAATTTTTACAGTCGAGTGAGCCCATTTGGGCATCTGGATAGGGATTCGCATAAACATAGGAAAAAGTAATGCAAAAGCAAGCAATGCTAGCCCCCATGCTCGGGAATCCTGAGGACTACTTAAAGCCCACGGACTAAGATGGTAAATAAAAATAGCGAAAAATGCTAACTGGAAATATCGTTTAAAACCTTCGAGTATAGCTTTCTTTTTTGTTTCTCCTTTCTCTATTTTTCTCTTTATGGAGAAGGGAAAAGCAGCTCCCATAGCAAACAAAAAAAACGGAAAAACTAAATCAACCCAAGTTAACCCCGGTTCTGTAGGATTAAAAGCATGATCCGGAGGTGGTGTCTGAGCATGGTACATCCACCCGGGTAAAATATGAAAACTAATAGTAGCAGAGAGCACCATAGTAAGTATAGCATACCCTCGTAATGCATCCAAAGCAAAGGATCTATTATTCATATACGTATATTACTTAATCATGTTCCCGTTTCTCATCCCTTCTTCCACTTCTTTCCACATATTTTTTTGAATAATATGAACGATATCAAAAATCATCACTCCATCCGATTCTTTCAAGTTCATTTCTATAGAGCGAGCAAGTCCGGCAGGATTACTATAAAATTGATCTGCTAAGATTCCTCCACTAAATTTATTTTTACCCAAGATCACACGTAAGTTTCGGTTCGATCCTTCTACACAGTACCATTCACCACTATGTACACGACTATCTGTCTCATTTTTGATCTGAGGGTTATTTGCTTTTATTTCGTCAATAGTAATGCTCGTATAATAATTCCCTGTAGTGTATAAATCAAGTAACTCTGCGTAGCCATAATTCTTATACTCAGGCGTAGCCCAATCATAATCGGCAGAAGGGTCATAGGTATTGCTTGCAAAATTAACACCAACTTCATAATATGACGGATACCATGCTCCGGTATATGTTCCGAACGAAACATTCTTATTTGCCAGCTTCACCTCTTCTCTAGCCAACTTCATGAAATCATAGATATTCTTTGTTCTCCACTCGATCCATTTTTTAAAATGCTTGCCATCGATACGGTTATACTCGCCGTTTGAACCTTTTGCCCATTCAAAGATATCCTGAGGAAACCTAACTACTTTTTCTCCTATATATTTTTCAAACTCTTCTTTTGATGCTTGAGAGAAATCAGCATTGATCCCATCGTAGCGCACACGATCGAGAATAAGGCCATCAATTGTAGGATACATTGTCACTACCTCTTTAAGAACATCAAGGATATGGCGCTGAAATTCTTTATTTATAGGGTTTACCATAGCTGCATATTTGTCCTTCCCTTTATCTTGAGTTATAGATATTATTCCTTGGGTAGGAGTATAAACAGTAGATGCCCATTCAGGATGCCCATCATACACCTGTCCGCGAGAAACATAATTATTCCCAGCCGAAAAAACATTCAACGAAGCATGCACCTCCAACCCTAGCGAATGCGCCTTTTCTATAAAATATTTTAGAAAATCAAAATCAGCACTTTTCACACCATTCCATTCTTTCATTTTAGGTGCTATTTTACTATCGTAAAGTACATCTCCTGATATGGGACGAATATCAACCACAGCGTGTGTAAAACCTAGATCTTTAATCTTTTTCAGATAGAAATTTATAGAGTCTTTATTATTAAGTCGTGGTAAATTAGCTGTACCATCAAACCACATCAAAGCTTGTTTCTTCTGCGGTTTGGTTTGTTTTTCTTCTTTTTTGATATTACATGAAATCGTAGCGAATCCTGTAATTAAAAGCAGTATTAAATATAATTTTCTCATAATATATTACTTGTTGATTAATATTCTGAATGGAGCAGCAGGTAATCCTGCATTATTTTTTAAGGTTCCAAGTTTATAATTTCGGAAACAATAGCGAACCTCAACAGGATTCTGTACTCTATCGCTCCAAACTTTAACCATATTTGTTGCAGGTATAATCTCAGCACATGCTTCAATAAAATGACCATCCGTTCCAGCAAGTTCAAATCCTACAATATTTTCCTGTTCAGGATTAAGTCCGTCATCCCCAAAGTCGAAAGTAAGTTTAATGGAAGAACCTTCCTTTTCATAACTTTTATATATAGGGCCACTGTATGTAAATCCTTGTTTATTATACGTTTTTGCCAAAGCCCAGTAAGCTAAACGCTCTCCCACTTCTATCTTATATGGCGGATGGATAAATTTGTCTGCGCCCAAATCGGCTGTAATCACCATACCTGTATTCGGGATTTGGCTCAGCAACTCGAGTTGTGCTTGGCGAAAGATAGCCCAATCCAGTTCATCCTTATTCGCCGACTGCCATGGTGCAATCTGAACATAATAAACAGGTAAGTCTTTATTATTGAAAAATCTCCTCCACTGGCTTACAAAGGCAGGGAATAGCCTCTTATAGAGCTCAGGGGCGTTACTGTTCGCCTCCCCTTGATACCAAAGGATTCCTTTAACAGCCAATCCACTGAAAGGATGAACCATTGCATTAAAAAGTAAAGTAGGAGTGCCATTCGGATAACCGAAATCGTTTTCCTTCAGAACCGAAAGATCAACTCCCTCAATATGTGACAGAGTCTCTCCATCAATCCACGATTCAATTTTAGATGCGCTCCACGAGCAGTTTATCAATCCTACAGGTACATTTAGCTCTTCTTCTATTTTATTTCCAAAAAAATATGCAGCTGCGCTAAAGTTGCCCACATTCTGAGAGGAATGCAACATCCATTCTCCTCCTACATCATCCTTTAGCTCCTTACTCCATTCATTCTTTACGGAGAACAGTCTCATCTGACGAGACTCTTTTGCCTTTACGATATAAGGATGAGATCCAAAAACAGGCTGTCCCTTATATCCCTTTACGGGCATTTCCATATTGGACTGCCCTGAACAAAACCATAATTCACCTATTAGAATATCATTTATTACATAAGGCTCTCCATCTGAGAAAGTCATAGAATAAGGGCCTCCGGCCACAGGTGTAACAACCGTAAAACTGAATAATCCCTGAGAGTCACTTCTTGTTATATATTTCTTTCGATTCCAAGAAGTGACGAGCGTTATCTGTTTGTTCGATTCACTCTTGCCATGTATTACATTCTCTGTCTGCTGTTGTAATACCATGTGATCACCATAATACGAAGGCAACCAAACCTTTGATTGTACAGTTTGAAGTATACATACAAGGCAAGCTATTTGTATATAAATTTTACGCATGATTTCTGTATTCTTATTCAACAATGATTTCGTCGACAAAAAGGGCTGACATTTCTCCCGAATTTGGTTCTGTATTCGGAATTATTCCATACATAGCAATCTCCAATTTTATCTTTTTTACTTTTTTAGGTGTAAATGAAACAATCGCCTTTCCTTTTGCAGCTGCCATTTGTTGATGCCAAACAGCTCCTACAGGGAAGAATGTAGTCCCATCTTCAGACACTAAAAAGTTTATTGATTTTGGAGAGTAAACCAATACATTATTTTGATTAGCTGAACTAAATGTAATTTTACTTATCGATGTCAGTTTTTCAAATTCAATAGTGATACTACCATCAGTTCCTGCATAGCTAAACCAATCGGGTCGACTTACAGGTCGTCCACCCATAGTGCAGTCGGTGAGATTCCCTGATCCGTTTTGTTCAAACCTTACTCCATCTGTATTTTCAAATACCACCTTTTGCCCACCAGCTTTATTTGCAATAAAGCTACGTTCGTATGGCATATACATAACCTTATTATTTTTTACCGAAATGGCTTTTACCACCATCTCTTTTTCTCCTACCGGGATAGGCTCCCTATAAATAGGGCTACTAAGTGTTGGGTCTGAACCATCAGTTGTATAATGAATGGATGTTTCAGGAGCAATGGTTGATAGTTTTAGTTTCAATCCACCGTCATTAATTGCAGTTCCCACAACACTATAAAATGCTCTGGAGTAGTTTATGCCCATTATATCGTAACGCTTCATAAGCTTAGGGAGGCGTATTGCAAAAGAATCAAAATCTTTATTTTTTTCCGAAGTCCATCCTACCTCTGCCAATGCAGCCACTCGAGGGAAAACCATCATTTCTCGATGTTGAGCATCAGGCATATACTCAGTCCATGTGTTTGCCTGAACACCGAGTATGTGTTTTAGATCTTTCGTATCAAGTTCTTTTACATATGGATTGAATGCGTATACTCGTTCGATAGGTAAATAACCTCCTATAGCCAACGGCTCTGTGTGTAGCGAGGACTGATAGAAATCAAAATACATTGCTTCGGACGGAGTCATTATGACATCGTGCCCCTGCTTTGCAGCGGATATACCTCCTGCAATGCCTCTCCACGACATAACTGTAGCATCAGGAGCAATCCCTCCCTCGAGTATTTCATCCCAACCGATAATACGCTTTCCTAATTTGTGAACTACTTTTTCCATTCTTTTCACAAAGTAAGATTGCAACTGGTGCTCATCTTTCAAGCCTTCATCTTTCATCCGTTGCTGACATGCGTGACATCTTTTCCAACGAACTTTAGGGCACTCGTCGCCACCTATATGTATGTAAGGTGATGGAAATAGTGCTGCAACTTCAGTCAGTACGTCTTCGAGGAAAGAAAAAGTCTCATCTTTAGTACAGAATACATCATTGAATACTCCCCATCTACCTTCAACGTCGAAAGGTCCTCCTGAACATGAAAGCTCGGGATAAGAAGCAACAGCTGCGGTAGCATGACCGGGCATTTCTATTTCGGGGATAATGGTTACAAAGCGCTTTCTGGCATAGTCGACCACGTCTTTTATTTCCTCCTGCGTATAGAAACCTCCCGTACGAGTATTATCCCACACTCGTGGACAATCGTTATTATGCCCTTGTAATGTGCGATTACGATAAGCTCCTACAGTGGTCAGTTTAGGATATTTTTTAATCTCGATACGCCATGCCTGATCGTCGGTCAGATGCCAATGAAACGTATTTAATTTAAGCATTGCTATCTGGTCTATATATTTTTTCACTTCCTCCACAGATACAAAATGACGACATACATCCATATGCAATCCACGATAAACGAATGTAGGAGCATCATCAATCACACAACATGGTATATTCCACTTTGTGCTAGTTGACAGTGTTGTCTGCTCAAACTCCGTAGGAAGAAGCTGTCTGATAGATTGCAAAGCATAAAACAGCCCTATGGGAGTTTTAGCTTCAATTTCAATTTTGGATCGTGATACTAATAACTTATAGGCCTCATCCTTTTCCAAATTAGTATTTAGTTTACATATAATTATATTCTTTCCCGAATTTGTATTCGCTTTTGGAAGGTCAAATCCTGTCGATCGCTTCAGATGCTCACGAAACAGATAAAAAGCCTCTTCGAAGGAACTATCCATCGTATTTTGAAAATATAACTGAGTCTTGTCATTCAGAGTGAAGCTCCCTTTTTGAGGTACTAATTCAGCGGGAACCGGAATAATAGGATATTCATTACTCTGAGTTCGAACGATTACAGAAAAAAGAGAAAAAAAGGAAAATAAAAGAATAGTTTTTATTGTAATAAAATTCATTATCATTTAGTTATTTAATCAAAGAGAAAAAGATTTCAAATCTAATATCGCAAGCCCCAATTGTGTCCCTACATATAGTTTATCTGCATGTACTCCAATTGTCTGAATACGATTGTCTATCAAATTACTATTTTGAGTGGTAAATGAACGGAAACAATTTCCTTTAATAGCGGTAATACCTTTATTAGTACCAACCCATAGAATACCCTTCGAGTCAACAGCCAATGATAATATTGTGTTAGATAGAAGGGGAGAATTATCAGTGCCATATATCTTCCATTTACCATTATTATAGTTTGCCAACCCACAGGCTGTAGCGATCCAAATACTTTTATCGGTATCTGTAGCCAATGCATATATATCATTTGAAGGCAATGCACTGTTGCTGATATTATAAAGAGTCTCCTTATTTTTATCAAATAAAGAAACGCCTTGCAATGAGCCAATCCAGATTCTACTTTGTTTATCTTCAGCAAAGCATGTTATGGTATTATCTCCTATTGTCGTATTATGAGTTGTGTAGTTTTTGTATGCACTGCCATCTAGCAATACTAACCCTTTATTCCATGTACCAATCCATACTCGACCTTTGCTGTCAACGAAAATACTGTTTGCGGACATAGATATAGAAGCTTCATCGTTTTTTACCCAATCGTTGTTCTCCGGTGAAGACTGATAAACTCCACCACCCCAAACTCCTGCAAACTTAGTTCCGTCACGATCTACAAGTAAAGATTCTACATACACACCTTCAGGCGACTGTAAAGAGAATGAATCTGATTCTTGTTTGTAAACTCCGTAAGAAGTACCTAACCAAAGATTACCCACCCGATCGAAACAAATAGCCCTGATATCATTCTTAGACGAACTGCCTTTCTCTACTTGCTCTATCGTCCACTGCGCATGACTACATACACAAATCGAAATAAAGCATATATATGTAAATATTCTTTTCATACCAGTCCTCTCTGCTTGTTAAACCATCGCATATAATCCACGTAAAGCTTTTCAGCTCTTTTATGTCCGGCTCCGGCTATAGAATCCGGCTTACTCATGAGCCCAACATACTGATAGATTAATATATTTTCCACAAATGGTGAAATATCTTCCAACTGTGTTATAACACGATCGAATGAAGACGAAATAAGGGCACTATCATAAACATCTTTTTCGAATTCAAAGACTTCCAAATCGGCCCATAAACGTGAGCGTCCGGCTTTATTATGCATATAATAGAGTTCTTCAAAGTATTTTCCTGCTGTTCCCGCTTTTGTCTTTTTTACTCCTACCTCATCCTGATAGGCTATAATATCTACATCGAGTCTCTCGAGTTGTCTTACATATAAGTCATTATACCTGATAGATTTTGTTCCATACGGAGCTATCAATGTTCGGGCTTGAGGTGTCAGACGATGTGCTATTTCAGAACAACGATTCACATAGTTTACCGTAGTTTCGTCTATCGTATTAAAGATTCCTGTTTCATTCGGATAATACCATCCATAAAAACTTTTGTGATGAGAATATTTAGCAGCTATTTCCTCCATTCCTTTTTCCCTCAGGACAGCTATTTCTTTATTGGTCATCATATTGTTGACATCTCTAAAGTCTGACCAATAATCGTTGCTTATAAAGAATTTAAGGCCATATTCATCTGCGGCAGACAAAACAGCTTCGAGCGGATCAGCCGAAGTATAATCATATTGTGGTTGCAGTTTAGACGGATAAAATGTTTTTCCATTATCAGCCACCGACATCAGCACCATATATTGCATACCTGTTTCGCTGATATCCCTGACCAATGCTTTCCATTGCTCGTCTGTAAATTTGGCCAAGGTATTATTCCAATAAATACCTTCAGAGTCGAGATGGTGCTTAAACTCGAACCATGATCCCATTATTGGTTTTATATTGACATTACGCCCATATATTGAAGGCTGAGAGTTGTTTCTTTGTGCGAATACAGAATTATTCATAGCAAACAAAGCTGCACCTATACTCCCTAGCTTTACAAATCTACGCCTATCCATTTCACATTATTTTATTACATCTGTATATACTTGCCCGAAACGGTCTGTAACACGTACTTCTATTTTTGCTTTCGGGTTTTGAGGTTTAGCCCTAAACATATGCTCATTCTTGATTGGTAAAATCCAGTCATAAACAACTTTTTTCTTATCTGCACATAGAATTTCTGCATCAGGATCAAAGCCTGTATACTTCTGCAAACTACCCATCACTTTTCCATTCTCAAGCCATTCCACCTTCCATGTAGGATCATAATTCCAAACATTTACTATTATATCAAAAGGATATTCGGCGGAGGTTCCTACAGGATACCCTCTGAACTGATATTCTTTTTTATACCCTGAGCCTTTATAATACCACTTCACATCGTTGCCATCTACTTCATAAACAGCATATCCTTGAGGGGTACCATCAAGGCATATTTCGCCTCGCCACCATGTACCGCAAATTGCAGCTGTATTATGTTCTATAAGATTTGGGGAATGCTCTATATTCAGATTATAGTGCATATGACCTGATATTATATGAGCCTGATACGGTTTCATCATTTCAGATAAAGCCCCGAAATTAATGGTCTGATCAGCAATAAGATCATAATTATACTGAAATTGTGTTTGCTTATCCTTCAAGCGTCCCGGAATATGCATTATAAGAAAGACCAATGAACCTTTAGGTACATTCGCCAGATCTTGCTCAAGCCATGTAAAAGTTTTTTCATCGATATATCCCATATAAAAGTAATCACGCCCTATATAGAAGTTATTATTCACTATTATATAATGAGCGTTCCCTTTATTGAAAGAATAATGTGTAGGTCCGAAATAGTTGCTAAATGTATGATCTGACGTTTCGTGGCTACGTCCGTAATAATCCATATCATGATTGCCTATAGCTCTGAAAACAGGATATCCAATTTCTTTTATTGTATTAATATACTCCGGAAAAAGAAAAGGGGAGTCACCCACTATATCACCGCAATCGACGCCAAAAGTATCATGGCTGCTATAGTCGCGCATCAATTGTTTACAATCGTTTACAATACTCTTATACTTTTCTAAATCAGACAAAGCTGTTACTTGCACATCGGCATGAACAAAGAATGTATGCCGACTATCTTCTTTTGGATTTTTGATCAATTCAAAATTATAAACATCTTGATCCTGCTCTATTTTTTTATAAAATAAAGGAATAGTTCCCTTCTCAATATCTGTAACATATCCTGCAGGAATAGAAATGTAAACAAAACCATCTTTATTTACACTCTGGAAAGAGTATTCGCCACGTTCATTGGTATTTATACATATTGAGCCATCAGTAACAATTACATTAGCAAGCCCTTTTCCCTTGCAAGATACTTTTCCATGCAACAAACGACATTGAGCCTGTACTGTGCCTACACACAGTACCAAGCCCAATATCATTATGTATCTGTTGATGTATCGTATCATTTCTTCGAATTCTCCAAGCTAGCAAGATATAAGTCGATACCGGCTTTTACATCCGACCAGTAATTATACTTTTTCATGTGTATAATATCAAATAAGAAATATCCATTGCCATTGTTTATAGAAGCACCCACTGTTTGTTTCACTGCAGCTTTCACATCCGTACCGGCAGGTACAGTCCAGTTACCGACATCAGGACCTCCGGCATACTTCACATCACCCATTAACTTTTCACCAGCCAGTTTGCAGAAACCTTCGATCGTCCATTCAGTACTTCCGGTAATCTTATCTGCACTAGCGTATGCTCCAAGTAATAAGAAGTCAAGATGATCTGCATAACCATATTCCATATATTTGGCTGTAGCCCATTTAGGATAATAAGCTGAGGTATTATATTTAGGACTAGCCCAGTTTACCCCTACTCCGTAATAATTTGAATACCACGCCCCAACATACACTCCAAACTGAATATTATTATTTACGCCTTTAACTTTTTGACGAGCCTTTACTATAAAATCATGAATAACTTTTACCCTGAATTCGAGCCATCTTTTAAAATATGGAGGTAAGGCAGATGGCAATGCATTATATTCCGACATATCGGGCTCCATTACATCCGCCGGAAAGTTTGTAACTTTTTCACCAATATATTCTTCAAATTTTTTATGGGTATACTCCGAGAAATCACTTGTCATTCCATCGAAACGGCAACGATCTAGAAAAATACCATCTACATCATATTTGGCAAGGTCTCCAAGAATAGACAAAATATATTCCTGCACATCTTCATTTACAGGATTCAAAAACTTAGTAGAGTATTTATCTTCTGAAACATCCATAACATTTTTCACCCCTGAACCTATGTTAACAGTTGTAGCCCAATCTCTTTTTGTCTCATCTCTAAACAATAAACCTTGTTCTCCCAATCCATATAGATAGCTATTACCTGCAACAAAAGTATTGATAGCAGCATGAACTTTCAGCCCCAGCTTGTGACCTGTGTCTATAAAAGCTTGCAGATAGTCCCATGTTGCAGTTCTTTCATAAAAAGCATAGCCACCACTTTCGGGCCAATAGTCGAGCTTCTTTACCTCTTGCACTGCAGAACTTTTAAATAAGACATCACCCATTGTAGGTCTGACATCAACTACAATATCTGTAAATCCTGTATTCTTAGCCAGAGTCAGGTCGCGTTCTATATTTTCTTTACTATTTGCATAGTCTGAAAAATTTGCAGCAGCATCGATCCAAATATAGCGAGGCTTAGCATCTCCGTCTGTTTCTCCTCCACCCCAATCCCAATCGGGGATTTTAGGATCATCATTGCTACATGAAACGAATACAGTAAGAGAAAAAATAAACCAGAAAAAATAAAAATATACTTTTTTCATATTCTTTTTATAAATACCGATACTCCAACTTAAATTAGAGTATCGGTGATAAATATTCAATATCAATTTTGATCTATACAATTGAAACTAGTAGCACCCAGCATTTTGGTGTTGTTATCCCAATAGTACAAGTGCATATAAAAGCCATTTGTAGAAGGAACCAGAATTACATCACCATTAGCCGAAATACCATCTGATCCAGAATTGGAATCTAAACTTTTCTTGTAAACCAATGCCGGTGAATTGGTCACATCGCCGGTAAGTATGCTAAGACTAGTGACATCATACAAATAAACAGCGGCATTCATACCCCATTGAGGGAAGTGAGACATTAGTCCCATAGTCAGATAGCGAGCATTATTAAATACCCTAACATCTAAACGGTTGAGATTATATCCCCAGCTAGAACCATCGCCATAAACTATTTTAGAACTTCCTGCATTAGTGCTACCATCAACGTGATAAAGAGTGTTTGCACTATAGTAAGACAAGAAATATCCGTCTGATTTAGTGGTCGAAAGAGGAACTACACGCGTGTTGCTGGTTCCTCCACCCCATCCTCCAACATTAGAGAATGTTATAGTTTGAGGAGCACCTATTACTCCGCCCGCAATATCCCAACGAACAACCTGACTAGATGAGGACACTCCACTTACTCCATCGCATGTGGCAAGTACGACTGCATTCCCGTCTATATTTCCTCTGACTACAACTCTCGATATAGGCAACCCTGATGTATTAGTCCATGAAAGGAATAGTGTAGGGGTTGCTGTTACTGAGTTTGTACGGTATATATTCAAAGCTTGTCCTGCTGCTGCTTCGTTTACAATTAGCAGGTTATTATTATCATCATTAGTAACACACCCTGTAGCTTTTGCCGATCCCATATTTATTTTACCAAGCAATACACCTGTCATTCTATTCAGATAAACCGGAGCCGTACCATCTCCTGCAGAAACTATTAGGTGATTTTTGATAGCTGCAAGAGTTGTATTGCCGGATCCCCATGTTAAGCCAACAGATACAGGATTTATTGCCCAAAGATCTGTTTGACTACCTTCTACAAATCCATAACTAATCTTATCCGGTACTTCCTTCTTCACTGTATAGGTTTTCTTAGTTACCCCATCGTGAGCAGTAACCGTAAATTCTTTAGCAGAATTGAAATCGAAGGTCTTGCCTTCTATAGAAGGACTAAATGTGGCATGTGGTGATACACTCATATCTACAGTCACGTTTGACAAATCGTCCGGAGATATCAATGTAATAACTCCTGTCTCATTATTTATAGAGCCTGTTACTTCTATATCGTTTGCTACATCAGATACTGCAAAATAAGTGATTTCACATTTTCTGAGTTTATATATAGATCCTTTAATATTTATTTGACGCTTACTTCCGTCGGGATAAGTCAATGTATAATAATTATCCTTCGTTAGGTCTACAATCCCTAGACCAGGAGAGAGAGTACAATTATTTCCTAATTCGGCACGTAGCCTCATGCGGGTAATGTCTGTTAATTCATCTGTATTTTCGGGATAATACCAAGGCACTTCTATCACATATTCCGAAACTGAAGGGTCTGTGATATTTAAGGTAAAAGTACCTGCATTGTCATTTCCTTCCATGTATTTACCTTCGGTGAAGGTTGCATTTAGACTTGTCAAAGCATTACGTTCTACAGTAGGTGTCAGTGTATCCGGATCTTGACAGCCAGCAAAGTATAGCGATAATAATGCTATAAATATATATAGATATACTCTCATAATCTGTGTTTTTTTAGTTATTAGGTTATTTCCATTCAGCATATTGTTCTACCTCCGAGTTTGAGTTCAGTTCGTCTACAGGTAAAGGTATTTGATACATTTTCTGAGGGAAGTGACGATCCTGCAAATCGCAATCAACATACGTATACACAAAAGTACCTGCATCATCTTTCTCTATTTTCAGTCCATGAACTCGCGTTCCTGTAAATGCAGTATGAGCCAACTTCCAACGTTTCATATCCCAGTAATATTGACCTTCATAAGCAAGCTCTACTTTTCTTTCCTGACGGATAGCATCAAACAATGAACTACCGGCCTTATCTGAGTATGGCAATCCAACGCGAGTACGTATACGACGTACCGCATTATTAGCCTCAGCTGTTTTGTTGAGATTATAAGAAGCTTCTGCATAATTAAGGATAACCTCGGCGTAACGAATAGCCACCCATGGAAGAGTAGATTGAGATTGTTCCGAGAAATCGTGTGTCTCATCAACCAGTTTTCTCAAATAATATCCGGTTGTTGTACGTCCCGCTGGAACAGCATCAACCTTCCATGCAGCCCATCCATCTTTTCCCCCTACATAAGGCTCTATTTTTCTGCCTTTCCACGAAGCGCCATTGTATAATACAGTTGCTTGAAATCGAGGTTCAAGATCAGCATAAGGCGGTGTTTGATCCGTTCCTGATGTAGTATGCCAAGCAGACCAATCCGGGAATCCTCCTGTTGCCAATTCAAATGATTCTACCATTTCCTGCGTAGGCGTTCCCATACCTCCGGATACGCTATTGTTTTCGTCTCCACCGGGAGCAAAATAATTATCAAAAGAATGTGATACGCCATTTTTGTCATAAGCATATACCAAAAGAGTTTCTTTTCCATTCAGGGCTTTTTCGTGATCGAAAGCATCAGCAAAATCATCAACTAGTCCATAAATATTTTGTTTTTCTAGAGCTTCATAAGCCTCCACAACAACATCCCACCTTTTAGCATATAACATCGATCTTGAAAGAAGCCCATAAGCAGCACCACTTGTTAACCGTGTATTATTAGATGTGTTTTTATTTGCTAACGGTAGATTCGCAGCTGCAAATCGAAGATCAGCTTCCACCATATCCCACCCTTCGCTCTCAGGGCTTAACGGTTTATCTTTCTTTATCTGAGTCAAATCTTCATTATACAGGATAACTTGTTTGTAGCGCTTTAACAAGTCTGTATACAACCATGCACGGAAAAATCTGATTTCTCCCTCCAACCTCTTAAACTCGCTATCTTCAATACCTGTACCCCATTTTCTCAAATCGGATAGCCCTTGATTGACAATACGTACATATTCATACATCTTGCCCCAATTTCCCAGATAAGCCGAAACGTAAGTTGGAGTCAATACTGTCCCTCCATAAGCCAATTCGTTTGGTACATACATGTGAGCATTGTATGTCATTGCTCCATATTTCAACATATCGGTAAATCCTTCTGTAATACCGGCAGTAGATTGTCCGGAGTCAAAGTTGCTCAGATAACTTATGTAATTATAGTAATTATTTATCGCCATTTCTGCATTTGGTACGCTACTCCATATCGTTTTATCCGAAACCGAATCGGTAGGAGTCATATCCAAATAATCGTCACACGCACAGAATGTCAATATTCCGCAAAAGAGTGCAATTTTTAATATTTTTGATTTCATAATTCTGGTATTTAAGGTATTTAAAACGAAACAGTAATCCCACCCATAAAGGTTTTCTGTTGTGGGTAATAACCATTATTAACTCCTGGAGATTCCGGATCTATTCCTTTTGGCAGCCCGCTGAGAGTAAATATATTTGAGCCTTCGGCAAATATACGAACCTTACTTAACCCTGCTTTCTTTACTATTTTATTAGGAATAGTATAGCCAAGCTGAGCCGATTTTAGACGGATATATTTTCCATCACGAAGCCAGAATGTAGAAGCTAATCCATTATCACCGCCATGTCCCGGAGAACCTAATGTAAGTCGAGGGAATGTTCCATTCGGATTATCAATATTATAAGCATTCTCGACAAGGTATAAAGGAGAGTTTGAACCTTCCTTAAATGTTTGAGTCCATATTGTATTATCGTCGTAACCATTATAGTATGTACCTGTCATTGAAACATCAAACATCGCCCCTCCTGTAAATTGAGCATTGAAATCGAATCCATTCCAGTCTCCACCTATGTTAACACCAAAGGTTAGTTCAGGGCGATTGGTACGACCAATAAATCCGCGATCCTGACTATCAATTTTACCATCACCATTCAAATCTTTATATTTGATATCACCTACATTCGGACGTGAGCTATACCAAGCAGAGTTGTCTATCTCTTCTTCTGAGCGATACAAACCTTCTGCGACCCATCCTGAAATAGATCCGTATTTACGTCCTGTAAGCTTTTGATGTTCGGGAGAATTTGCTTGCTCTGCTACCCGCAACCATCTACTTCTTGCAAAAGTAACATTAGGGGATATTCTGTAGCTAAACTTCTTATCGGCAAGGGTTATCGAATTTTGATGATACAACAAGATCTCAAAACCTTTGGTATCCATTTTGTTATAATTGGCATATGTCTGATAATATCCACCCATAGACGGGGAATAATTACCACCCATATATGTTAAGATATCGTAATTATATTTATAAAACAGATCAAATTCAACTCCGAATTTTCCTCCCCACATAGAAAGGTCAAACCCTGTATTATATGATAATGTTTTTTCCCATGTTAAATCAGGATTAGCTATTACACCCGGTTCTACAATATTATTTAGACTACCATTGAGTAACACCCCTGTGTTAGTCAAATTATAGAGATTTAAAAAAGCATATTCATTAATTGTAGCAGAACCTAATAACCCAACAGATGCACGAATCTTAAGATCATCGATGAAAGAAAAATCTTTCATAAAATCTTCTTGTGATATTCTCCATGCAACTGACCCCGAAGGGAAAAGTCCCCAACGTTTACCACTACCTGCAAATAAATATGAACCATCATACCGTCCTGTAACTTCAGCTAAATATTTGCTGGCATAATCATATCTTGCACGGAAAACATAACCTACATTTCGCGATGCAGAGCTCTTTCCTCTAGATGGAGAATCCTGTGTGCTACCAAAATTTATCTCTGGAAGTTCTGCGATAGACAACCCTTTTACATAAGCTGAAAAAGAGTTTGATTTATAGTCTCTCATTTCTCCCAAAGCCATCAAATCCACATTATGTTTTCCAAAAGAGTTTACATAATATATACCGGCTTGTCCTACCATGGTTTCGTATGTCGTTTGTCCTTCACCCAAACTTATCGTTGTATTAGATCTAGGATCTATTGTTTTGGCATATCCAAGTTTGCTATTAGAATCCGGTAAACTAATTGCTGATAAATAGTATGGTGTGTTCAAATTCTTATTGTGAGATGTTCCATAGTCATAAGCTCCTGTAGCTTTCACACTAAGACCTTTTATCGACGGAATTTTATATTCCAAGATGATATTTGTCTGTAAATCTGTAGATCTTGTCTTTTTAAAACCTGATTCATAGATTGCCGATAGCGGGCTATGTGGCAATCCTGTATTACGCAACGGAGTAGCTGTGTACAAACCATCGTATGTTATGGGTAAATAAGGATGCATTGCTATTGTTTGCCGTGCTATAGACAACCATCCTTTTTCTCCTGCCCAAGGATCATTGTCGCCACCTCCTGCTGAGAATCCCGGAGTTTGTCTTCTGCCTATATTGCCTGCAAGTCCGATAGATATAGAGAAATTATTAGAAACTTGAGCATCAATCTTTGTTCGTAGATTATATCTGCGATATTTAAAATTATCAATATTCCCTTTTTGACCCAAATAGCCAAAAGAGGTATAATATTTTGCATTTTCAGAACCTCCCTGTAATGTAACATTATGATTTTGGTTCGTTCCTGTACCAAATACCTCGTTTATATAATCTACATTATCCCATCCGTCTGTCGGATCGCCATTGGTCATAGCCGCAATATCCGCATTTGTAAAAATAGGAACATATTGTTTTCTATCTGTAATAGCTCCACTTGCCAATTTGTCCATTAAGTCCGCCATATTGTAATAATGAGCAAACTGAGGTCCATTCATAAACTTAGGGAAGTTTGCATTCAAAGAAGCTCCGACAGACCCGGTATAAGTAACTTCAGGCTTACCTTGCCTACCTCCTTTAGTAGATATAATAACAACCCCTCCTGCAGCATCGAGTCCATATACAGCAGCGGCTGCTCCATCCTTCAATACAGATACCGATTCTATATCATTCGGATTTATATCATTTATAGATCGAGGCATTCCATCTACAATATATACTACTCCATATTTTGACCCGCGTACTCTCAGTACAGCTTGGTCTAGTCCCGGCTCTCCTGTTTCTTGAACAGAAGATATTCCTGGCAAACGTCCACCTAGCAAGCTGGAAACATTTGTAGCGGGAGCTTTTATCAAATCATCTCCCTTTAGCGCCGAAACAGCACTAGTCATGCTCGATTTCTTTTGTATTCCGTAGCCTACAACAATAACTTCGTCTATCAGCTGAGAATCTTCCTCCAAAACGACATCTATTATCGACCTGTTATTTATCTTTTCTATATGTTGTTTAAAACCTATATATGAAAATTCAAGAGCTCCCTCTCCATTAGGTACCGTAATCGTGTACTTCCCATCAAGATCTGTAATTACTGTCGTTTTTGTTCCTCCAAGTTTAATACTTGCTCCCACCAAAGGTTCTTTGTTGGAATCAAATACCGTACCTGTCACCGTTTTTTGTGCTTGCAAACTTAGAAACAAGCATGATAGCAGAATTGAGAATAATACTCTCATCTTACATGTCTGAATACGTTTTTTCATTATGCATTTTTTAAGATAAGTTAACAATCATGTTTTCAAATTAATTAGTTTATATTAATTACTCTTTTAGCGTAAGACTTCACTTTTGCAACTAGAGCTCTCTGCTTGAGAGTTCTGATTTATTCCTTCAAGTGTTTTCCAACATTGGTACAAACCGCGAGGTACATGAAAGCATCCTTTCCATTTTCCGCCCTTTAGCGTAAGAGAAACTTCACCCCTGCGATTGAGATAACCAAACCATTCGGGATGTTCTTCATCTTTGAAATTAGCCCATGTATAATTATGTACCTTTTCAAACCACTCCAGACACTCTTTCGAGCCTGTTAGTTTATATCCTTTTAGCAAAGAAATCAGGGTTTCCAAATGTACCCACCACAATTTTTGATCCCATTCTAATTGTTGAGGAGGATACCCAAGCCTATCTACATAATAGAAAACTCCACCATATTTCTTGTCCCATCCATACTCTAACATTGTAAGGGTAGTCTTAACAGCCTTATCTATCAGCTGTTTATTATTCAATCTTACACCCAGATCCATTATAAACCACATAGCTTCTATTGCATGCCCTGGATTTACCAATCGTCCATCGAAAGTGTCGGACAGTTTTCCATCGAGTGTTACATTCTCAATTATGATACCGCCAAGCTCGGGCCGTAAGAAGACATCCATCACCTCATGAATACATGTATCTATCATGTCATTCAATGTTTCGGGTGGAAGAAGATGTTCTATTTCTAAAGCCAGATTACACAAGATCATCGGCAATGCAAAATTTTTCAGATTCCGTGTTCCCGGATAAGCTTTATTCCATTTTCCCTTCGGATTGTCCGATTTAGAAAGAATTATATCAAATGTCTTACTTGCTATTTGAGCATACTCTTCATTTCCTGTTGCTTTATAAAGCTGTCCGAAAGCCATGGTAGCAAACGTGTACGAAAAAATATTATATGGCTCTACCAAAGGTTCTCCTTGTCTGTTCAGTGAGAAATACCAATTATAATTGCCATCATGTCCATATTTTTTCAAGAACTCTCCTCCTTGTACTGCACAGTCAAGCCACTCTTGTTTCTTCTCTACTTTATTGTAAAGCATTGAGAACATCCACACTTCTCTGCCTTGCAACCATATGAATTTGTCAGTATCGAATATACTACCATCTCTTTCAAGACAAGTGAAGTAACCCCCATACTCTTTATCTATTGAATGTTCGATCCAAAAGGGTAAAACATTATCTAGCAATTCCATTTTGTATTGCTTCTCCAGTTCTAATAAGTTCATTGTATTATTGTATATTATGGTTGTTTTTTCCAGTACTTTTCTATTTCCTCAAGCGACTTTCCTGTAGTTTCAGGTACAAGTTTCCAAATAATATACATATAAGGAATACACATGACAGCAAAAAGGATAAAAGTTCCGGCTGAGGTAAGATTTTTTAATAACCAAGGTGTTAATTGCCCGATCAGATACGTTCCGAACCATAAAGAAAATCCGGCAATAGACATTGCAAGTCCACGCACTTTTATAGGATACATTTCTGATAATAAGACCCATATGACAGCACTAATAGATATAGCGCAAAAGAAAACATAAGCAAGAAAACAGATCAGTAAGAATACGCTAGGTATACCTAGTTCCGTGCCTTTCGTAAAATATCCCGCAATAAGAAGAAGCGATATAATCATACCCGAAACTCCGAAGTAAACGAGTTTCTTTCGCCCAACTTTGTCTATTATAAAAACTGCTAGAATAGTAGTCAATACATTTACTAACCCTACAATTACCTGATAAAAGAGTGAATCATCACCAGACAGACCACTACTCTCGAATATCGAAGGCCCATAATACAAAACAGCATTAACTCCCATAAACTGACCAAGTATAGCTATCGCTGCACCTATCAATACAGCCTTCGTTATTCCCGGCTTTAGTAAATCGCGCCAATTAGCTTTATTTTCATTTCCTAATACACTTTTAGTCTCATTCAATTCATATTTGGCCATCTGATCAGATCCGTATATATTCTTCAATATTGCAAAAGACTTCTCTTCTCTTTTTTTCAAAATCAACCATCTTGGACTTTCGGGTATAAAGAAAATAATAACAAAAAACAACATGGATGGTATAGCCGCCATACCTAACATACTACGCCAAACCTGCTCGTGAAAAATGAGAGATAACCAAGGAGAATTAAGATCTTCTGCTCCTGTCTTAGAATAACTCAACAAAGCAAAATTAACGAGGTATGCACCTAAAAAACCAACTGTAACAGCCAATTGATAAAGAGACACCATACGTCCCCTATATTGGGCAACAGATATTTCAGATATATACAAAGGCGAAACAATAGATACAATACCTATTCCCACCCCACCTATCATACGAGCATACACCAAATGATCGAAATCAGAAGCTATGGCACACCAGACAGATGATACTGCAAATAATATTGCTGAAACAAGTAGAGTTCTTTTACGTCCAAACGTATCGCTAATTACTCCACCCATGGCTACTCCCGCAATAGATCCTATCAATGCACACCCCACATACCATCCTTGCATTATCTCATCTAATGAGAATTGTTTTGATATCTGGCTTATTGTTCCTGATATTACTGCTGCATCATATCCAAAAAGAAAACCACCTAAAGCCGCAGCAAGAGACAGAAAACTTACATATTTAAGATTTGCTTTCGAATTCATACTTTATATTCGGGGGTTATTTTATTTCAAAATATTCTTTATATCTGTCATATAGATGTCCGGCTTGCAAATATGCAGATTGAGGGCTCATAAAGTGAGAGAACTCAAAAGTAATAGCCTTATCATAACCTGCACGACGAGCTGCTTCGAGCTTCATCCGCAATTTGTCAAATTTTATAGGCAAAAATTTTATAGGCATATCACGATCAAAAGTTTCAGCATTAGTCCAACACTTTAAGCCATACTTGTCTGCCATTTTTTTATTTACCTCAAAGAAGGCATCTAACTCATCGTAATCAATATGTCCATCCTGAAAAGCACAGGCATCCACAACACCTTTTATGCCATCGAAGATTTCACTCCATTCACGTTCGTGCTCCTGTACAGAAACTGAATCATTCTTAGACAATGTTCCCGATGCTGCCATTACAGCCTTTTTCCCATCAATCCATGGAGAAATAAAGGTAGGTAGACCTCCCGAAACATCTTTACACTGTTTGCCCATCGTATGAAAAGCATCTATCGCTCCTTTAGTCTTGCGGCTTATCTCGCCACTAACATACCAGCCTCCAAAACTCTTATACTTTTGTCCATATTTTTCCCATACTTCATCTATAACAAATCTATTATGATCGATCTCGGCACGTAAATCACCCGTATCCCAGTATTCTCCCGAATCGTATAGTCCAAAATAAAATTTCATATTATATTTGTCAGCAAGACGTAGATACATATCCAACAAATCGACAGAAGGCATGTAACATCCTTTTCGCAAAAGATATTGGGAAGGATATGTAATAAATTTCCTGTAACCGGAACGTATCATAATAACAGTATCGATACCAATACTTTTCATATATTGAAAATCTTTATCCCACTCTTTCTCACCCCAATTTTGATGAGGTATATCATGTGAGATCTCGTCTAAAAAGGTACCGGATATATGTAATCCTTGATTTTTAGGTACAATCAATCCTGATTCAGACAAAGAAGATTCTCTGACCGTCGTATTACCGTAACTGTTTATTGCAGGTACTACACTAGCAGCAATTCCAGCCAAAGCAGCATTCCTTAAAAATTCTCTACGACTTTTGTTTTTCATTGGAATATTTTGTGTTTTCTTAATACTAAAAAAATTTAACGAGAATGGTTTATTTAGAGTGTCCTGAGGACTTATTCGCTACAAATATATAAACTATTTTCAATAATAAGACTTATTTAATTATATTTTTTAGTTAATATTGAATATATAATCTATTTTTTAAATATATCAACATCAGAAACACATAATAATATACGTGTAAATCAAATAAGACCCATTAAATAAAATATTTTAAAATAAAGCTATTATTTATTTTAATTATTAAACAATAAAAAGAATAATAGGTAAGATTTTATTATCTTTGTAAATAAGCATCTCTCTTTAATCATAAATTAAAATGGATACTAAATTGCTTCAAGAAATAGAGAAGGGTACAAAATCTGCCCTAATAAAAAAAAATATTATTAATTACTATATACAATCTGGAAGTTCTACGATTACAGAGCTTTCAAAAGTATTGGATTTAAGCATTCCTACTGTTACCAAACTAATAGCAGAAATGTGTGATGACGGTTACATTGAAGATAAAGGAAAATTAGAAACTAGTGGGGGACGTCACCCTAGCCTTTATGGATTAAATCCCGAATCAGGATTTTTTATTGGCGTAGATATTAAACATTTTAGAGTACATATCGGTATTATGAACTTCAAAGGAGATTTAATAGACGAAGAACTGATCCCTTACTCAATAGAAAACAGCCCTGAAAGCCTTGATCATCTATGCAAGATAATATTATCTTTTATCCATAAACAAGATATAAAGCAAGATAAAATATTAAATATTAATATTAATATTTCTGGGCGTGTAAATCCTGAATCAGGATACAGCTATAGCATTTTTTATTTTGAAGAGAGGCCTTTATCCGAAATTATAAGCTCTAAAATAGGTTACAGAGTTACGATTGATAATGACACTCGTTCTATGACTTATGGAGAATACTTAGCCGGATGTGTGAATAATGAAAAAAATATCATATTTGTAAATGTTAGCTGGGGTTTAGCTATAGGTATTATCATTGACGGTAAGATTTATAGCGGTAAATCTGGATTTTCGGGAGAATTTGGCCACATACAAGCTTTCGACAATGAGATCCTTTGCCATTGTGGAAAAAAAGGGTGCCTTGAAACAGAAGCTTCCGGAGCTGCCATATATAGACATCTAAAACAAGCTATTAAGGACGGTGCTTCATCTATACTGTCAAAAAAAATTCTTGAAGGAAAACATATTACTCTACAAGATATTATAGAAGCTACAAACAAAGAAGATATTCTTTGCATCGAATTAGTTGAAAGAACCGGACTTGAATTAGGAAAACATATCGCCGGATTAATTAATATATTCAATCCTGAGATGGTTATAATAGGGGGAACCGTATCTCTAACTGGTGACTACATTATGCAGCCAATAAAAACAGCTATTCGAAAATATTCATTAAATTTAGTAAACAAAGATTCTAAAATAGTATTATCTAATTTACGAGATCGAGGAGGAATGATAGGAGCATGCCTGCTTGCAAGAACACGTTTGTTTGAAATATAAGAACTTAATTATTTACTTGAGAATACAAAACAAAAAAGGAGAGCTATGATAGGCTCTCCTTTTCTTATGCTGTCTGATATGTATTTGTATCTTTCTATTATCCTTTGTGTACTTGGATTGTATAAATAGCAAAAGTCCGCATACAATTAGATGTATACGGACTTTG